>JAKLQL010000511.1 GCA_022013395.1 Acetobacterium sp. | reverse complement strand
TGTAACTGGGCCAGAACGTCCGATTGGGGCACGTCCTTCACCACCACCGTGTGGATGGTCATTCGGATTCATAACAGAACCACGTACGGTTGGACGAATACCCATATGTCGGGTCCGACCAGCTTTACCGATACGAACATTCTGGTGATCCAGATTTCCAACCTGGCCAATGGTTGCTCGACATTCAATTCGAACCAATCTCATTTCGCCTGAAGGCAAACGCAATGTTGCGTAATTTCCTTCTTTCGCCATCAACTGAGCGCTAGCGCCAGCTGAACGAACCATTTGAGCACCTTTTCCAGTTTTCAGTTCAACACAGTGAACGGTTGTACCAACAGGAATATTTTTAAGTGGCAGACAATTACCAACGGTAATATCTGATTCTGGTCCAGAGAAAATAACATCTCCAACCTTTAACTTTAATGGTGCAATAATATAACGTTTTTCACCATCTGCATGGTGAACAAGTGCTATATTTGAACTTCTGTTTGGATCATATTCGATTCCGGCAATTTTTCCCGGAATGTTATCTTTATTTCTTTTGAAGTCAATAATTCTGTATTTTCTTTTAGCTCCACCACCATGATGTCTAACGGTAATGCGTCCATATGCATTACGACCAGCATGTTTTTTAAGTGGCTTCAATAAGGATTTCTCAGGCTCATGCTTGGTGATTTCCTCGAATGTATTGACGCTCATATTTCTACGTCCTGGGGACGTTGGTTTATACTTTCTAATACCCATTAATCGCTACCTCCTTTTTTTGTATGCTTCTCGGGTTGTAGTCTCGTTTGTTCGCTTATACGCCTTCGAAGAATTGGATACCCTTACTTCCAGGTGTTAACTTCACGATTGCTTTTTTCCAATCTGATCTTCGACCAACGAAACGTCCGGTTCTTTTCAGTTTGCCTTTCATATTCATGGTGCTCACTTTTTCAACTTCAACACCGAATATGACTTCAACAGCATTCTTTATCTCAATTTTGTTCGCTCTCTTGTCCACTTTAAATGTGAATTTTTTCTCTTCTGCATCGGCCATACTACGTTCGGTAATAATTGGCTTGATGATAATATCGCGAGGATTTTTCATTATGCGTATACCTCCTCAATTTTTTGTAATGCTTCCTGAGTCATGATCAACACGTCATATTTCAACATATCATATACGTTGAGTTCGTTGACAGTAGTTGTTGCAACTTTTGGAATATTGTTTGCGGAACGGATAATTGCTTCATTGTTATCAGGAAGTACAATCAAGGCTTTTTGAGCATTGATATTATTCAGTACTGCGATCATTTCTTTGGTTTTTGGAGCATCCATCACCAGTTGATTCAATACACGCAGTTCATTATCCTGAGCCTTTGCTGAAAATACAGATTTCATAGCTAAAGCTTTAACTTTTTTGTTAACCTTCTTGCTATAATCTCTTGATTTTGGTGCAAAGATCACACCGCCGCCCTTCCATAATGGAGATCGGATGGTACCGGCACGAGCACGGCCTGTTCCTTTTTGTCTCCAAGGTTTACGACCACCACCACGGACTTCTGATCGAGTCAAGGCGGAACGTGTTCCCTGTCGTCTATTTGCAAGCAGTGCTACCACTACTTCATGTACTACGTATTCGTTGGGTTCGATTCCGAAGATTCCTTCGCTTAATTCGACATCACCAACAACATTTCCTTTTACATCTAAAACGTCAATTTTAGGCATTTGATTTCCTCCTTTCAGGCTTGATTTTTTTATGCTTTAACGCTGCTTTTAATTGTAACAAGTGCTCCTCTAATGCCTGGTACTGCGCCTCTGATTAAGAGCACATTATTTTCAGCATCGACTTTAACAACTTCCAAATTAACTGCAGTTACATTTTTGTTCCCCATCTGGCCTGGAAGTTTCTTACCCTTGAATACTCTTGAAGGTGAAGAAGATGCTCCCATGGAACCTGGTCTTCGGTGATATTTGGAACCATGAGCCATCGGTCCTCTGGATTGGTTATGTCGTTTAATAACCCCCTGGAAGCCCTTACCTTTGGATTTTCCTGAAATATCAACTCGTTCGCCAGCTTCAAACACATCAGCCTGAATTAATTGACCGGTTTCATAACTTGCATAATCATCAAGTTTGAATTCCCGGATTACTTTTTTATATTCAACACTGTTTTTGTTATAGTGGCCTTTAAGTGGTTTCGTCATGAGACGTTCTTTTGCTTCACCATATGCCAATTGCAGTGCTTCATATCCATCCGTTTCGATGGTTTTCTTTTGAAGCACAACACAAGGGCCGGCTTCAACCACGGTCACTGGAATGACAGTTCCGTTTTCTGTGAAAATTTGGGTCATTCCAATTTTTCGTCCGATAATCGCTTTTTTCATTATTTCCTCCTAAATATCATTGGATTGCTGTGCAATCATAATACCAATGGGGTCTATAGTTTGATTTCTATATCAACGCCTGCTGGTAAGTTCAATCGCATTAATGCGTCTACGGTTTTTGGTGTTGGATTTAAAATGTCAATCAACCGTTTGTGTGTGCGCATTTCAAATTGCTCTCTGGAATCCTTATACTTGTGCACTGCTCGAAGAATCGTGATGATTTCTTTGTCTGTTGGCAGTGGCACCGGACCAGATACGCTCGCACCTGTTCTCTTTGCTGTTTCAACAATTCGTTCAGCAGATTGATCCAAAAGTTTGTGATCAAACGCTTTTAATCTGATTCTAATTTTTTGTTTTGCCATACCTAAATTTTACCTCCTTATCAATTTTTACTCGTCATTTAGGTACTCCAATCACTCGTCAACCCATCCGGGTGTTTCATCATTATTTTTTTTCGCAAAATGAACGTCTCATTTTGCAAAAATCACATGAATTCAAATGATTGTCGTCCGATTCAAAGATCGTGACATACTCCATGGGAAAAACCTGCCTAAGGCGACAGCAACCTCTCACTTCATCGCTTGTGTGTCAACCTTTCACATTATACAAGAAAAAAACGCCTTTGGCAAGCGTTTTTTTAGATTTTACAACTATTTCTGCATTTTTTTCTGATTTAATATTTTGATCACTTCAGTATCTCATCCGGCGGTTCATCCAGAAAATAAATCCCTGTTCCCTGTAACCCTAAATGAGCTGCCAAAACGCAACCTATCGGTACCGGTTCGATTTTTTTCACCCCCATCAGTCGCAGGGCCTTTTCATAGTCTTCCACTGGTTTCATGGAGCCCGTGTAAGCAATCCCAACGTTCTGGTCAAGGTAATTAACAATATTCTCAGCTGTTTTTTCAATCACTGCCTGTTGCGCTTTTTTGTTTCCCCGCGACTTGCCAATAATTTTCAATTCGCCATCTTCAACCGAAACAATCGGATGAATCTTCAGGAATCCGCCCACGACTGCTGTTCCCTTGGAAACCCGACCACCCATATAAAGCCAGTTCAAATCTTCAATACTAAATAAAAATGGGCATGGGGGATCAGTTTAACCGCAGCTTCCGCTAAATAATCCAGGTCTTTCCCTTGATCGATCAGCTTCAATAATTCCACCGCAATAACGGCAATGCTTCCACCGCTATGCAGACTATCAACGATCCGGCACTTAAAATTCGGATATTTTTCGAGGACGTCTTTTAAAATCAAACAAGCCGTTTCATAACTCCCGGATAGTTTTGATGTAAAAGCCAGATAAAGACATTCACCATTATTTTTAGCACAATCTTCGAAGTATTCCATGAAATCCCCTGGATTTACTTGAGATGTGGTGGGAACAATTCCCTGCTCCATAAATTTATTCATGCCATCCAGATCGATTTCCCGTTTGTCCCGATATACTTTTCCTTCAATAATAACATTCAGGGATACCATATCCAAATTCGGGTGATTGATATATTCTTTTGGCAGATCACACATACTATCAACTAAGAGTCTAATCATTTCGATCTTCTTTCTAATCCTATTTCTTTGAGTCGTTATATTTTTTTTCGTAAATCGCCTCGATCTGATCAAGACTTTCAAATATTTCTTCTCGGGTATAGTCTTGTTTCAATAAATATTCATCGCTCATTTTAGAGATTTCCGAATAAAATTTTTCAGTCAATTTCAAATATTCAAGTTTCGGGTCTTTTTCAATTGTTTCAAACAAGATATTTTCAGCTTCGTTAATTTTACCATCATAAATCATTTCCTGCAAACGGTAAAATAAATATTCTGCTTCGATGAATTCCCCTTGTTCGCCTTTGATTTCATATTTGAATTTTTCTTTTCTAAACAGTCCAACAACAAATTTGGAAAAGTTCTCTATTTCCCGCATAAAAAAGTCTTTTTGGAACATATTGTCTACACTTTCTTTTTAATTAATCATACCACAAAAGATCGACGTTCTCTATCTAATCTGCAAATTACGGTTCCTCTATAATTACAATAGTCTCATTAAAAAAACCGCCCCCAAAAACAGGGCGGTTAAATATTATTATTTATCGTATTTTTTATGCGTCTGCAAGCATTTTGGCAACAACACCAGAACCAACGGTTCGGCCGCCTTCACGAATTGCAAAACGTAAGCCTTCTTCGATCGCGATTGGCGTGATCAAAGTGATTTCCATTTGCACGTTATCGCCAGGCATTAC
>JAKLQL010000054.1 GCA_022013395.1 Acetobacterium sp. | reverse complement strand
CCTCCATCATGAGCAGCGGCGAGTTGATAAAAGTGGTTGCATCAGCTTTAAAGGGCGTAAATACGAGGTGGGACTGAGTCTGATTGGCGCAACGGTTACCATCGCTTTTGATCCCCTGCAGGATGAAACCCTGACCATCACCGATCGTGACATGGCGGCCTTTGAATCAAAACCCCTGGCGATTGGTGAATTCTGCAAGAAAACGCCTAAAGTCCCGGAACATCTGTTACCAACTGAACCGGAAAGCTCGCGATTCCTGGATGGCCTGGAAAAAAAATATGACCAGGAAAAACGTCAGGTCGCCAATGCCATCTCCTTTGGTACCTATAAAAAGGCGGTGAGTGATCATGTATGAATCGTTTTTTGAGATGACTGGCACCCCTTTCGTCCGGGATATCCCGACCGATGTCCTGTATGAATCTCCCTATGTGGCTGAAATCCTGGGGCGGCTGTCTTATGCCGCTGATCGTCAGTTGTTTGCGGTTCTGACCGCCGATCCGGGATGCGGCAAGTCGACCATTATCCGGAAATTTACTCAATCCCTTCCCGGTGATGGTTATGTCCTGCTCTACCTGTCGGATTCCAAACTGACACCCCGCTGGTTTTATAAAGGGCTTCTCGATCAACTGGGGATCGAATCCAAATTTTATCGCGGTGATGCCAAAAGACAACTACACAAGGAAGTTGAGATTATCCGCGGGGTACAGAAGAAAAAAGTCGTCTGTGTGCTGGATGAGGCGCATCTGCTGGATAAAGAAACCCTTGAAGAATTTCGCTTTTTGCTTAACTTCAGGTTTGATTCGATGAGCCCGATGGCACTGATCCTCGTTGGTCAGTCCGATCTCTGGGAAAAAATGAAGCTCCAGCGGTATGCCGCCATCCGGCAGCGGGTCGATCTGAATTGTGTGCTGCCGCACCTGGATGCCTCACAAACCGCTTCCTATATCCAGTGTCACCTTGCCTACGCCGGTTGCGATCACGAACTTTTTACCGATAAGGCGATGGATGAGATTTATCGCTGTTCCACCGGAACCATGCGGATTATTAACCGGATTTGTGAAAAGTCTCTGATGTACGCCTGTCAGCAACGTAAGAAGCTCATTGATGATCATGCCGTTCGCTATGTCATCGAGCATGAAATGCTCGGAGGTGATCGTCAATGATTGAATATGAATGTCTTCAAACCGTTGGTAAACGAACCACCCGATGGTCCTGCACCATGGAACTCAAAAGAAAGCAGCCACCTTATGAACTGGAGCTCTCCGCAAGGGGACACCACTTTCATATCCTGTTCGGAAAACATGCCTATGGGAATTTTCTCTGCATTCCCAACTGGGATATCGGCTGTGAACTGGCCGACTACGGTGATACCTTCTGGAATACCGAACGACTTTCCCGGCACATGAAAAAAGCAGATGCGATCTCGATCGCTCAAGCATTAGCAGTGATCCGGGAATACTTGAACTAATCCTCGCGATTCGGGGCTGACGCCCCGAATTATTATCGCTTTCAATGACAGCTTTATGAGCAGAACGACGACAACTTATGAGATCAGTTTAGTGCCAACCGAGCAAATCTTTAACACAGGCAAACCGGAAAGTTTTGGTTTGTCTTGGATTGATATCGTAGAAAAAAGGAATAAGTACTTTCATCCAATGGGCATGAATGGCTGGCCTAAAGAACCACCAAATTATATCGCCTTTAGATATTATGGCAAACTCCAGTCAAT
>JAKLQL010000510.1 GCA_022013395.1 Acetobacterium sp. | reverse complement strand
ACAGAAAGAAGTTACCGAATGAAAAACACTGTAACCAATACCCGTAACCCATCCAAATTCAGGGATAAAAACGATCGCTAAAAGCAGCGCACCAATTGCCTGAATAATAAAAGATGAAAAGAAAATATACTTTGCAAATTTTACAATCCCTGATAAAGAATCCATGTTGACTGATGACTGAATCAGGATTCGATCCTTAATAGTAATCCGTTTGCCTGCTAAAACAAAAAACATTGTCGCAAAGGACATGAAACCTAAACCGCCAATTTCTACCAGCGCACACATTACTGTCTGCCCAAAAACACTCCAATAGGTTCCGGTATCCACAACAACCAGTCCGGTTACACAGACAGAAGATGTCGCATTAAATAGTGCATTAATAAAACCCGTCGCTTCACCTGATCTAGATGAAATTGGTAACATCAGCAAAAACGCTCCAAAAAGAATGAAAAAAGCAAATCCAAAAATCAGTATTTCTGTGGGTGAACGCTGACTGATAAAACGGGAAATATTTGATTTCTTATTTTGTATCACTAACCTGTCTCCAACCTATCATTAAAAATATGCAAAATCTCACAACATACATATTCTAACACTATCATTTTAAAAAGCAACAAAAATTTACAATAAAAAAACTTCCCAAGCATGGTTACTATGTTGAGAAGTTAATTTAGCATGACTAATTGAGGTTTTTCTTTGACACTTCAACTAAATCTTTAAAAGCATTGATGTCATTCATTGCCAAATCGGCTAAGATTTTACGGTCAATTTCGACACCTGCCTGTTTTAAACCAAACATGAATTTGCTATAGCTCATATCATACATTCTGGCTCCGGCATTGATTCGGGTAATCCATAATCTTCTGAAATTACGTTTCTTTTCTTTTCGGCCAACATATGAAGATCTCTGCGCACGCATAACAGCTTCATTTGCTGATCTATATAACTTACTTTTAGCGCCATAAAAGCCCTTTGCAAGTTTAAGTACTTTTTTATGTTTCTTTTTGGCATTAACGCCTTTTTTAATTCGCATTATCTATTTCCTCCTATCTTCAAATATTATCTTTTTACCATTTTGATCATTTTCATTACTACTTTATCATCTCCAGGAGCTAAACCAGTAGCTTTTCTAAGATTTCTTTTTCTCTTACTGCTTTTTTTGTTAAGAATATGGCGTTTACCAGCTTTAGTCCGCTTAATAAAACCTGATTTCTTTATTTTAAAACGCTTTGCAGCACCACGGTGTGTTTTCATTTTTGGCATAACTATTTCCTCCTCCCTATACAAGGTATCTTTTATAAAAAACTACATCTGAGAAACTTAAGTGTAATGATCTAAGTTTCCATAACAGATAGTCAATTAACACATTGATTTACTTATCTTTTTTGGGGGCTAAATACATAACCATATTTCTGCCTTCGATTTTCGGTGCTTTTTCAACCACAGCGAGATCAGAAACACGTTCTGCAAAATCAAGTAATACTTCTTTTCCCTGTTCCGTATAAGCCATTTCACGGCCTCTGAAACGAATAGCCACTTTAACACGGCTACCTTGTTCCAAGAATTTGATGCAATTTTTAATTTTAACATTAATATCATGCTCTTCAACTCGAACCGACATACGAATTTCTTTAATAACCACAGCTTTTTGATTTTTCTTAGCTTCTTTTAATCGTTGAATTTCTTCGTATCGAAACTTTCCGTAGTCAAGAATCTTACAAACCGGCGGCTTTCCGTTTGGTGAAACTTTCACTAGATCCAAATTTTTCTCATCGGCTAATGCTTGAGCGTCTTTTGTACTCATGACTCCCAACATTTCACCGGCTTCGTCAATTACACGGATTTCGCGATCACGGATCTCGTTATTAATTTCGTGTTGAACATCTTTGCTAATAGTAATATACCTCCATATATAAAAATTGCAGGTAGAGAGACTCCACCTGCAAAAAAATACTAACGAACAATTT
>JAKLQL010000509.1 GCA_022013395.1 Acetobacterium sp. | reverse complement strand
TTAAAAATAAGGTCCGGGCCTTCAGCGAACTGATGAAGAAACTGGAAGCGATCCAGGAGACGGCCAGCTTAAGTGAGTTGATCTCCGCCGTTATTGAAAAAACCGGCTATCTGGAAATGTTGGAAACCGGAAAAATGGATAAGGGCGAAAGCCGACTGGAAAATCTCCAGGAACTGGTATCGTCAGCCACCGATTTTGAAAAAAACAGTGATGACCAAAGCCTTAGTGCCTATCTGGAAACGGTGGCCCTGTCATCAGAAACCGATAAGTACGACGGAGATGACGGTAAAGTCCTGTTAATGACGCTTCATAACGCCAAAGGGTTGGAATTCCCAATTGTTTTTATCCCCGGAATGGAGGAAGGAATCTTCCCGCATGGCCGAGCCATGGATTCACCGGAAGATATTGAAGAAGAGCGGCGCATCTGTTATGTGGGAATTACCCGGGCGATGAAACGTCTTTATATTTCCTGGGCGGCGGAAAGAACCTTGTACGGACGACGCCAGCTGCAGACGCCGTCACGGTTTTTGAAAGAAATGCCAGATGAGGTTTGCGTGGAGAATAAACAACGCTATGAGCGTAAACCGGAAATTGATATCGAAACGAAAAAGAATAAAACTTTTTCCGAACGGGTGACCCAGTCAAAGGTGGCGATCCGCAGAAATAACGCCAATGCCGTTACCTTTCACAATGGTCCGACGGAAAATGGATTTGCGTTGACGGATAAGGTCAAACATAAAAAATTTGGCATTGGCACCGTAGTAGAAGTTAAGAATAACATGATTTCGGTGGCGTTTCCCGGTGTTGGGATCAAAAAAATGGATCCCACTTTTGTGGAAAAGGCTTAGCCAAAAGAGTCAGTAAAAGCAGTTGATAAAAGCAGTTAATAAAAGATGTTAAGGATTGGAAGCGAGTATGAGCAATACCCGAATTGAAGCATTAAAAAAAACAATCGAAGCCTATAACAGAGCCTATTATCTCGATGACGCGCCTCTGGTTTCGGACTATGACTACGATCAGTCAATGCAGGAACTGATTGCGTTAGAAACCGAACACCCTGAATGGGTCACCCCGGATTCCCCGACCCAACGGGTTGGCGGAAGTCCTTCAGAAGGTTTTGAAAAAGTGGTCTACAGCCGTCCCAAGCTTAGCCTGAGTAATGCTTTCGATGCCGGCGATCTTCGGGATTTTGACCGTCGGGTGCGGCAGACTTGTCCTGAGGCAAACTATGTAGTAGAATACAAATTTGACGGTTTAACGGTGGTCCTCAACTATGAAAATGGTCTATTTATCCAGGGTGCCACCCGGGGTGATGGAGAAGTGGGGGAGAATGTTACCACTAACCTTAAAACGATCCGAACCATTCCACTGCGCTTGCCGGAATCGATAACCCTGGAAGTTCGGGGGGAAGTGTTTATGGGCAAAGCCGATTTTGAAAAATTGAACCAGCGTCGCCAGTTGGAGGAGGAAAGTCCTTTTGCCAATCCGAGAAATGCGGCGGCGGGATCCCTGCGGCAATTGGACCCCAGGCTAACGGCATCCCGGCCATTGGATATTTTTGTTTTTAATCTGGAATCC
>JAKLQL010000508.1 GCA_022013395.1 Acetobacterium sp. | reverse complement strand
TGAAGAGATATTCCCTCTGTAAAAGTGGAGACAATTAATCAGCTTTTTGTAACCTATTATCAATTTGCACTGGAAAACAGCTTGAAAGACAGGCAGGCCGATCTGATTTACTGGTACGGTGGTAAAGAAATGAAGTGTATTAAAGAGTCTGGATTGCTATTCCAAATTCACGTTAAAAAATGTCAGTTAATCGAATTGCCAGGTTATCGCCATTCTGAAATCAGTGCTTATCATCCCGAAGAATGGGTGGAAAGAGCCGAGAACTTTTTCAATTCATAATTTTTTCAATTTTTTAAAAAACGTTAACCCCTGAACGTTTGGGCTGTTACCTTTAAAATATTATCCACGCTTAACTTAAGTCAATGAAATACCATCTCTTCCATGCTAATATAATCACAAACGAATAGGAGGTAATTATATTAGTGTTTGAAACAGAAAGAATATCGCCAAGAAAGGCGGCTGTTATCGTCGGGATGACAATGCTTATGATTGCACTATGTGCCGGATTTGCCTATGGATTTGTTCACTCAAGTCTGATTATAACAGGAGATGCGGCCACAACCGTGAGCCAACTCCAACAAAATATGCCCCTTTTTCGGGCAGAGATTTTCAGTTGGTTCCTGATTTTTGTCTTCGATATTATTATTGCCTGGGCCTTAACTATTTTTATGAAACAGATTGACGACCATCTGTCCTTACTGGGTGGCTGGTTTCGACTAATTTATGCAGTGGTTTTAGGCATTGCCATTTCAAATTTAATGATGGTTTCGCTTTTACTAAGTGCCAATAATTATTCGGCATCCCTGCCAGCCGATCAATTGAGTGCTCAAGTTATGCTATATCTCAGTGCATTTAATAGCATCTGGTCGCTGGGTTTGATTGTTTTTGGTCTCCATTTATTAATCATTGCTTATTTGATTTTAAAGTCAGACTTTATCCCCAAATTTCTGGGGATCCTTTTAGTCATTGCGGCGTTAAGTTACGTTCTGATTCATTCGATGTATTTGTTTCTGCCCCAATATGAAACCACAACAGTGTTAATCGAAACGATCTTAAGTCTGCCAATGACTGTGGGTGAACTGGGTTTTGGTATCTGGCTATTGATAAAAGGCGGCAAGACACCAAAAAAAAGCGACTGAATTCTAGCTAAATGCGGTCTTGGGATAACCGCTTCTTAATTCTACTCAAGGATTCTGGCGTTATTCCAAGATAGCTTGCTAATTGATGTTGTGGCACCCGATTGATCAATCCCGGTCTTTGTGCTGCCAAGCTGAGATATCGTTCTTCCGGGGTTTCCGACATAAACCTGGCACTGGCATCCTGAGTTTCTCCGAAATTCAATTCTAACATGGATCTTGTTATATTTTGGAGTTCTGGATATTTTCCATACATCCTTTCTTCCGTATCGATATCGCCAATCAGCAAGGTGGTTTTTTCGACACAAGACAGCGAGTAATCTGATGGCAGTCTTAACTTATAACTTTTGAACATGGCAACGGATTGTTCTTCGGTAAAAAAATTATTGGTAATTTCTTTGCCATCCTCCCCACAGCTGTATTGTCTGACACACCCATTCAATACCATATAGCACTTACTGGATATGTCCCCTTGTCTAAGCAAGATTGTTCCTTTTTCATAGGTTTCAACCACCATGGCTCCCATAATTTCCGGTAATTCCTCTTTACTAAAATCAGTATATTTCTCCATAAATTTTATTAAATAAGGATTCATCTTTTAGTTCCTTTTCATCAATTTTTTTCTTACTTCTTCATTCTATTATCGACAAAACTTCCATGCTGCATTTTTCCATAATCATATACACATAAAAATGGTGCCATCTTATATAATATAGCCTAATTGAATAAAGTTTTCATGTCAAGGACTATCTTATCCGCAGTTTTTAGATCGCTTCTCTATTTACTGAGGGCCAGCTCTACCGCTTTCAGGATCGCTTTACTTGTTGTGGTTGCGCCTGATATTGCGTCAACATTAATTCTTTGTTCTGCAATAATTTCATCAATTACCCCTTCTGCTGCTTTTGCCTGTTTACTGTCCCGACCATCATAAACATCAATCGTTGCGATCCTTTGATCTTTAATCGTTACCTCTACACGATAGGTGTAATGCCCATATGCGTACTCGCCCGGATAGATGCCATCTTCCAGTTTACTGAAATCGACATTGTGGATTTCCATTTGCCGGATCGTTTCATTATTCTTTTCCGGGATAACCACAACAAATAGGAATGTTGTTAATACTGCTGCCAAAATCACTGAAATAGCCACAATCACCATAATTCTTTTTTTCTTCATTTTTAATCCTCCTGTTTTGTTTATTTCCTGCCCATTTTATCGTTACTTGCAGCCATAAACGATCAGGAAATCGGTTGATTTAACCGAAAAGGTCTCATACTTTGGTATGATTTATTCAAAAAACAAAAAAACAGCATGGATTTTCACGCTGCTTTGGATTACTTATTTTTCTCTCTGACTAGATTAATTAATTCGATTTTATTTCGGATTCCCAGTTTTTTATAAATATTATGGGCATGCGTTTTAACGGTTGGAAGCGCGATCACAAGCTCATCGCAAATTCGATTGTAGCTGTATCCATTTATCAATAGGTCAATTATTTCCTTTTCCCGTGGCGTAATTTTATAGCTTTCAAACAGTTTTTCATTGTTGTTATTTAAATCGATTCTTTTATTCGGGTCTACTTCTGGATTTTCATCCCCGGTATTTATCGGTCCAGTCGGTTGATTGAGTAAAACATGATAATTCTTGGTCAGATAATAGATACTGATACTACAAAAAATCAAATAAAATACAAACACTGAAAGAAGTCCAAACGGAAAATCTTCCCCGATCTTTGGTAGTTTTTCCACAAACGTATCGAAAAACAAGATTGGAAACATCAGCAGCGATACAACTAAAAATTTCTTGATGGCTGACTTTAAAATAAGATCTTCAATTTTTTCAATATTCCCAATTAAAACGATCGTATTGTAGAGCACGGTTCCAAAAAATAGAAACCCAGCCACTCTGACCATCACTAAATTGTCAGTCACGTAGTAAAGGGTCATCATGATGAGGGGCAACACTGAAAACAGGATTAACCCCCACTCTTTTTTCTTAGTCTTGATTGCACCTTTTACGATCCAGATCAGCCTGGTTAACGCATAGATCATCAGCCCACAGCCGATGGTCGATATGTATCTGATAACAATATCAAGGGGATTGCTCTCAATCATATTTGCAATATTATAGGCTGTTACCATTTGCTCAAAAAGTATTAAGGTCAGCGCAAATGCCGACATTATAAAATATTTGAGTGTTTCCTGCTTATTTTTAAGCCATATGAATAGCCCCAGGATAATGAGTGAAAACCCGATGGTGAAAACAATAAAATAAAATAGTATTAAAAAATGCTTCATCAACATTGCATGTCTCCTTAATCGACCAATCTGCCACCGATCTTATGCTTGATTTCCAATTGTTGTATTATTGGCGGTTTGCGGGTCTGTCTTTCGGGAAAACATCCCCGTCAGCCGATCGGCATGGCCAAATTAGCATACATTGTCAGTAAACTCAATCCGACTATCACAACGTATGGTGAATACTTGAATATCGGATCTTTAAGCAGCTGGATAAACATAATATAAAGACCAACTAAGAAGGCGACTAAACCAAAATCAAAAAATAAGGCACTTAAATTAATCTGCGGCCAGGGCAGCATAATTGAATTTGC
>JAKLQL010000507.1 GCA_022013395.1 Acetobacterium sp. | reverse complement strand
TTTAAAAAAATTAACCGATGAACTGGATGCAAAAGGCGTTACCTACCATATATTTGCCGATATTGAATCGGACCCATCCACCGAAATTGTAGAAAAAGGTCTGATGCATATTATTATGAACAAGCCGGATGCTCTGATTGCCATCGGCGGCGGTTCGGTTATTGATGCAGCCAAGGCGATTATTTTCTACTGTGTTAATTTCAAACGGATCTTTTTCGAAGACCGCTATGTTCATAAGCCACTGTTTATCGCGATTCCAACAACGGCTGGAACCGGATCCGAAGTGACTGAATACGCCGTTATCACTGATAAACAGAAGAATACCAAAATTCCCTTAACCGATATACTGATGATGCCGGATGAGGCAATTTTAGATCCTAAGCTAATCGAAAGTGTACCAGCCGGGGCAACTGCCGCCACCGGAATGGACGTGATGACCCACGCCATTGAGGCGTTTATCTCCACCCAAAACAATCCCTTTGCCCGTTGCTATGCTAATAAGGCGGTGGAATTGGTGTTTAGAAGTTTATACTGCAGTTATGTAAATGCATCTGATCTTGAAGCAAAGGGCAGCATGCAGATTGCCTCCTGTATGGCCGGGATTGCCTTTAACAGCGCTGGGCTGGGAATTACCCACAGTATTGCCCATGCCTTTGGCGCGATGTTCCATTTACCGCACGGACTGGCCAATGCCATTGTCTTGCCTTATGTGATTAAGTTTAACGGTCAAGATGAAAAGGTACAACATCAGTACGCAAGACTTTTAAGCGGTTCCGGAATTTTAAACGTCTCCGGAAATGCGACGGATACCCTGTATAACAGTGTGGTTGCCCTGAGTTCTTCCCTGAACATTCCGGTATCGCTAAACGTATTTGGTGTTTCTGAAGAAGATTACCTCAAAGCCCGGGAAGAAATGCTGGATA
This sequence comes from Acetobacterium sp., assembly GCA_022013395.1. Classification (GTDB taxonomy): domain Bacteria; phylum Bacillota; class Clostridia; order Eubacteriales; family Eubacteriaceae; genus Acetobacterium. Next base: position 269 of record JAKLQL010000507.1, on the reverse strand, counting down.
AAGCGATGGCAGATATCTGCACCACCACTAACCCGGTAACAGTGACCAGAGAGAAGCTCAAAGGGGTTATGGATCAGGCTTATTACGGTATTTAACAAAGCGAGTTCAATAAATTTATAACTGAATGATTACACCCGATTAAAAAGACGACGATGAAGTCTTTTCGATCGGGTGTTTTTTATGCGGCGGTTTACAACTTTGATAATCAATCATCCGGCAACAATTTATTCTTTAATTAAAGGGATAATTTTAGTCAAAACAAAAGAATC
>JAKLQL010000506.1 GCA_022013395.1 Acetobacterium sp. | reverse complement strand
CTCGGAAAGGTCAATCTGACCCGGGTCAGTACTGCCATTACCCGCCACGGTGCCGTAGCCGGTATTGAACTTTGCCATGCTGGCCAGAATGCCAACCTGGGCTTAATGCCTGAAAATCCCGGCTTTATTTACGGTACGATTGACGGAATTAGAGAAGATGGGGTGGAAATCCGGGCGATGCAGGATGAGCAAATTGATGCGATGATCCAAAAATATTGCGACGCCGCCTCGTTTGCCCGCCAATGTGGTTATAATATGATCACCCTCCACGGCGGCCACGGCTGGCAGATGCATCAGTTCCTTTCGCCCCGGGACAATAAACGAACTGACAAGTGGGGCGGTTCGGTGGAAAATCGGATGCGTTTTCCGCTGGCTGTTATTGAAGCCATTCGTAAGCGGGTCGGCCAGGATATGCCCATCGAATTCCGCATGAGTGCCACCGAATGTCTGCCGGATGGTTACGATCTTGATGAAGGGATTAAAATTGCCCAACTATTAGATGGCAAAGTTGAAATGATTCATGTTTCAGTGGGCCATCATGAAATCGATGCCGCCGCCATGAAAACCCATCCGACCATGTTTTTGCCCGATGGCTGCAATACCTCCTATGCCGCTGAAATTAAAAAACACGTCAAAACACCGGTTGGTACGGTTGGCGCCTTAACTGATCCCGAGATGATGGAAGAGCTGATTGCCTCCGGTCAGATTGATGTCGTCAATCTGGGCCGCCAGACCCTGGCTGATCCCGATCTGCCAATTAAAGCCCGATTGGGTCGGGCTGATGAAATCAATCCCTGTCTACGCTGTTTTTACTGCTTCTCCAACAGCACCATCGACGGCGTTTTCTACTGTGCCACCAATCCCGAAATCGGCCGGGAACAAGCCAGTCAGACCACTCCATTGCCAGCCCATAAAAAGACCGTGCTGGTTGCTGGCGGCGGTGTCGGCGGCATGCAGGCGGCGCTGACGGCATCCAAACAGGGACACCGGGTGATCCTCTGCGAAAAAACCGATCGTCTGGGCGGAGCGCTACTTTGTGAAGAAAAAATCCCCTTTAAATCAAATCTGGACACCTATCTTAAACGCCAAGCATTAAAAATATCCCGGGCTGCCATTGAAGTCCATTTAAACACTGCCATCACCCCGGAACTGGCCGAATCCTTCCATCCCGACGTGATCATTGCCGCCATGGGAGCAAGACCGCTGGTTCCCAACATCAAAGGCATCGACAGCTCTAAAGCCATTGGAGCCGAAGATGTGTATTATCACCCGGAACAAGTCGGCCAGCATGCCGTCATTATGGGCGGCGGACTGGTTGGTCTGGAACTGGCCATCTTCCTATCAAGCCTGGGCCGTAACATCACCATTGTGGAAATGGCGCCCGGCACCATTGCCACCCCACCACCGGTTGAAGGTACCTCCAATCGAATGGGCGGCTTAATGGAACTACCCGGCGGCTTCCCACTGGTTCATGGTGTGGCGCTAGGTGATGAACTGACCCGTCACCCTAATATCAAACTTTGTGTTTCCACCAAAGCCCTGGAAATCACCGATGCCGGACTGACTGTGGAAGATGCTGTTGGCATCCGTACCATCCCAGCCGATACCGTTATCTATGCCATCGGTCAGAAACCACTCCAGCAAGAAGCCCTGGCCCTTTCGGTCTGTGCCCCGGAATTCTATCAGATTGGCGACTGTGTCACCCCGAAAAATATTTATGATGCAACCTCCACCGCCCATCAGGTAGCCTGTGATATTGGCCGATACTGATTGTTTTTTTAGGCTTTTGCCTTCAAAAAATCATCAATCCATTTCTGTCTCTGAATAAAACCAAAACTCTGTCTCAACCAAAATCAAACTGATTTTGTTGATGACAGAGTTTTTTATGTTGGTTTTAGCAGTCTATTAGGTTAGCCTATTTTGAGTTTCTATTTTTGATATCCTATTTGTTATATCTGGGAATATCGTTCACATCAATCTCTTTATTGTTTTCCAGATTCATATAGGGTGTCCGGGCAACGGTTACGCGGATCTCTTTTTGCGGTTTTCCCGGTGTCCCCCAGACAATCGTCAATACTTTTCCTTCTACGGCATATTCCGGCTTGATAAAGGCCAATGAAATCATCCGTTGGTAAAAATAGCTGTTAAGCCGACCGCTGGAAATACCAATTTCATGGCCATCAGCCAAAACTTTATCCGCATGAAAGTACATCGAAAAACCACTATTGTAGTACATATCCATAGGGCGGTCATCCATGGTTTCAAAGGGTTCAACGTCCTGACCGCTAAATTGCGAAGAAAAGATTTCGCCCAGATCGTCGGGATTCCATTCCAGGGTCACCATGGTTCTGGGCGGATTTTTGGCAATTTCTGCCAGTGCTGCTTTTCCCGGGAAATCATGATCAGACTTGATCAGATATTCCCAACCGACATCATAAGGGGTCACAAACCGGGTCGCTAAATCTGCCCCCACGCTGCCGACCAGGATTCTGTTTAGATTGAAAAAGCCTTCCATTGGTTTATCGGCCAGGTAATCTTTCAATCCTTCGGTTTCATACCAGGGCATCGGATAGTGCATATTAATATTGGGGAAGCCGGCTTCAGTATGGTTCATGGTGTAGGCAACCTGACCCAGCTTTTTGGCATCAAAAGATTTAGCAACTTCCCAGATGCAGTCATAGACCGCTTCGGTGTTAGCTGCATCACCATGGATTTCATAACCCAGGGTGCCGGCCATGCCCAATCTGAGAATGCGCACATCGACCCCGGCAATTTTTGCCATCCGGTGTTTGGTGAAGGCGATATCGTGCAGATCGCTTTGGGCTGCCTGTTCCAGAATTTCCAGAGATTTTGGTCCAGCCAGCTGGAAAAAGAATTCTTTGCCCGATAGATCAATCCCTTCAACATCCATCTCGGTAACGGATACATAATAGCCCACCACCGGGTTAAGCCAGTAGGTTCTGAAGTGATTTTCTTCAATCATCATGACCACGCCGTCGGTCAAAATCAGTCCTTGCTCATTGCATAAAATGGCATGCCGGATACTGCCGGGTTTCATCTTTAAAAAACTATTGACGCAAATGGAGGTCAGGAATTTGGCAGCATCGGGACCAGTGACATCGTAAATCGGGGAATTGTTCAATATTGTCCCAAACCAGGCAGTGGATTTTGACGCCAAAATCTCATTCTTATACCCGGTATACTCATAAGGCATCAAATTTCCGCCCTGATTAAACAACGTAAACGCATCTCTGTTAATCGAATTCAACATTTTATTACTCCTTTAGATTGAAAAGTGATGATGAAATCCTTCTCAAAATTTATTTGCCCCTATTATATTTAACTTGCACTTTAAAGTCATTGTCCATATAATAAAAAAACAAACATAATTATTGTACAATTTTGTATAAGACAAAAGGAGTTCCTGATGAAACTGAGTATTGATATTATATTTGAACAACTCATCTGTCCAGAGGCCAGGTTAATTTCGGGCAGAACCATTCAATTAAACCTCACCGGAGTCCGCTTTTGTCGCACCGATAACGGCCATGACTTGAATGAAGAGTTGCTCTATCTCAGCGATGCAAAACGACTGGCTCAGCTGCAATCACCAACGCCATTGTCGTTCATCTGTCAAGGTCCGGTTGATGAAACATTACTCGACCCTCATTGGTCAGTGATCATTACCCCTACTCAAACCGATGTTGGCGAGCTATTCGAAGCGGTTCAGGCGATTTTTGACCGCTATCATCAATGGCTGGAACGCCTCAACGCAGCAATTTTTAACGGCCACACCTTACAGACAATTTTTGATGAAGCCTGCTTTTATCTTAAAAACCCGGCGGCATTATTTGACGATTCTCAGGGATTGCTAATGCGCACCAGTAACATGGATCTGGATAAGTTGGATGCGATCTGGGCCCATGTTCTGGAAAAAGGCTTTTCATTGAAAGAAGTTGACAGTATCAATCTCAGTGAAAAGTTTAAAACCCAGCGCCAGCCCTTTTACTATCAGTCCCCGGATACTTTTGGAAATATCAAACGCCTGATTGCGCCGATTCATGTCAATGGACAGCTATTTGGCTCACTGGCCATGACCGAGTTGATCAGTCCGCTGACACGGTCAGAATATGCCAACCTGTGTCTGGCTCAGCAAATAATCGAAAATGCTTTAAAAGTGAATGACGAATTTTGCAAAAATCTGGAAACCCCCTGGTATCTCTACCGTTTAATTAAAGAGCAATATGTAGATCCCAGTATCTTGTCCCATCATTTGGGACTAAAAGGCCGAAAGATTGATGAACCTTATTCTTTATGGTGCTTCAGTCCTTCCGGAAAAATTCTTGATTCCAACCTTAGCACCCAGGGCTACTTCAATCAATTATCCAAGTTATTTAAAGATGGGATGATTTTTTCTTATGAATCATTGGTTCTTGTCTATGATTACAACATCGATCCTGAAAACAAAAAACAATTCCAGGATCAAATCCAGGATTTCCTGGCCAAAAGCGAATTCAAGGCGACGAAGAGTATGGTTTTTAGCGATATCTATCAACTCAATCTGTCCTATTTGCAATGTCAGATAGCCAATGAATATGCCAACGATACTACTTTTGAGATCATCAATTTTAATGATATTTATGCGGACTATATTTTGACCGTTCTTGATCGCAACACCAAACTCGATGTGCTGATTGTCCCCCAACTGAAAAGCTTAAATCAGCAAGATCCTTATACCCATGAGTTGCTTTTATGTCTCAGAGCTTATATCACCAATGGTAAAAACATTACCGCTGCGGCTGATTCGCTTAATATCCATCGTCATACCGTGGTCTACCGGTTAAAAAACATCCAGAAACTCACGGGCCTGAATTATGAAACGCTCCGGGACGACACCATGTTTCAATTGTTCCTGTCCTGCGGGATCCTGCTAAGAGCAGTGCCGCAATAAGCAATCACATGCACGCAAACAAATCGACGCAAGCAAAAAAAGGCAATGAAAAAAACAGCATCTCCAATATTTGGATGATGCTGCCAGGTTGTCGATTAACCCTGTACCGACCAATTTTTAATCAGTTGCATGCTGCGGTCTCGGACAGGCTACGCCAAGTTCGCCCCGATGCAAACAACTTGATTAATAATTGTCAGTACTACGTTAGTGCTTATTTTTTCAAACTTCAGTTGAGGTTCGGCTGCCGATCCGATGATTTTCCAGATCCTGGAAGATTTCCCGGACGGACAAAGGTTTTCTGCCAGTGAGCATTTCAAAATCGTTGGAGCAAGCGTTCATCTGTTCCAGCCGGAGGGCCCGGCCAAAGGTTACCATCCCATCGGAGCAGAAAGGAAAATTTTTGGCCGCTTCAGCCCACTCCCCTTCAGTGCTTCGGGGAACCCCGATGGCGTCAAAAAAGGCATACATCTCGTCATCACTGATTTCAGTATAGCTGACTTTTTTACCGGTCACCTCACTGCCAATTTGACAAAAATCAGCAATCGTAATCGCTTCCGGTCCGCTGATATCGTAGATCTTATTATTCTCGCCAGCACCAGCGGCGGCACAAGCAGCGGCCTCGGCGCAATCATCTCGGGCAATAAAGGCCATATGACCATTCCCCATGTTATTTTTCAGAATACCGTCTT
>JAKLQL010000505.1 GCA_022013395.1 Acetobacterium sp. | reverse complement strand
TGGTTTACCAGATTATAAAAAAGGCCCAACCTATGGTGGCAATACAAATGAAATTTTGAGCAGTATTGGCTTTACCGCTGAAGATATTGACTCAATGAGAGGAAATGGTGAAATACAATAATACGAACACTGGGAATCGATATTGGATCAACCACCTCGAAATGTGTTCTGCTGGAAGATGGCGAATGCATCATCGGGACGGAACTTCTTGTTGCCGGGATTGGGACAATCGGAGCTGAAAAAATCATGGAGACCATCCTGAAAAAAGCGCAGCTGACCCGGAATGATGTCGACTTTGTCATGGCTACCGGATATGGGCGCCGAAATTTTGATCCGGCCCACGGCGAGTTAAGTGAACTGAGCTGCCATGCCAAAGGGGTGCTGTTCAAAAATCCCCAGGTTCGCACTATTATTGATATCGGTGGCCAGGATGCCAAGGTGTTGCGGATCAACGACAAAGGAGTCATGGAAAACTTCATGATGAATGATAAATGCGCAGCCGGAACTGGACGGTTTTTGGATGTCATGGCAAACATTCTTCAGATGCCCATCGATGAATTGGAAAAAAGGGCAGAATTAGCCGAAAAACCGGCTAAAATATCCAGTACCTGTACAGTTTTTGCGGAATCCGAGGTTATTTCTCAGTTAGCTTCCGGGGAAACGGTGGAAAATGTTATTGCCGGCATCTGTAATTCGGTGGCAAGCCGGGTTGCCGGGTTGGCAAAGCGCGTTGGTATCAAAGAAGAAGTTTTTATGAGTGGCGGCGTCGCCAAGAACGGCGGCGTCAGAAGAGCATTAGAAAAAGAATTGCAGGTTCCCATTAAGTGGTCAGAAACATCACAGATGATGGGTGCTTTAGGGGCTGCGATCAGTGCCTATGAACAAGTAAAAAAGAGAGGTGTTTTAAATGAGTAATGAAGTAAAGAAAAAAAGTCCACCAGATCCTAATTCGGCAAAGTTTAAATTAGGAAAAATCGCCACAGATGCCTATGTCGATGCTCAAGCAGCTAAAGATCGTGGAGAAATGATCGGCTGGTGTTCGTCCAATTTTCCGGTGGAAATACCGGAGACATTAGGGTTGGCAGTCTGTTATCCGGAAAACCAGGCAGCTGGAATTGCAGCTCGTGGCGGTGGCGAACGTTTATGTAATATCAGTGAAGATGATGGCTATTCCAATGATATCTGTGCTTATGCCAGAATCAGTTTGGCCTATGCAAAAATTAAAGATACGCCAGAACAAAATATGCCAGAACCAGATTTCTTATTGTGTTGCAACAATATCTGCAACTGCATGATCAAATGGTATGAAAACCTGGCTAAAGAACTGAACATTCCGATGATCATCATTGACATTCCGTTTAACCCGGATTATGAAGTTTCCGATGCTCAGGTAGCATATGTCAAAGCGCAGTTTCTGGAAGCAATTAAACAGCTGGAAGAACTGACCGGTAAAAAATGGACCGAAGAAAAATTCCAGGAAGTAATGGAATATTCTGGCCGAACAAGTCGTGCCTGGTTAGCAGCAACATCAGAAGCAAAACATACGCCTTCACCTTTTAATGGCTTTGATCTCTTAAACCACATGGCGGTTATGGTAACAGCTCGTGGTAAAAAAGAAGCGGCAGAAGCCATGGAAGTGCTTCATAAAGAGTATCTGGAAAATGTTGAAACAGGAAACAGTACCTTCCGGGGTGAAGAAAAACATCGGATTATGTTTGAAGGAATTGCTTGTTGGCCGTATCTTCGAGCAACATCGACGGGCCTGAAAAGCCGGGGCATCAATATGGTAACAACCATCTATGCGGATGCTTTTGGTTTTATCTATGACGATTTTGACGGCATGGTAAAGGCATACTGTAATGTACCAAACGCCATGAACCTGGAAAACGCACGTGATAAACGAGTAAAACTGATCAAAGCCAATAATGTTGAAGGTTTATTGGTTCATACCAATCGTTCATGTAAATTATGGAGCGGCTTCATGGCTGAAATGAGTCGTCAGATCGCTGAAGAATGCGAAATCCCTCATGTCGCATTTGATGGGGATCAAGCGGATCCACGAAATTTCTCAGAAGCTCAATATGAAACCAGAGTCCAAGGCTTAACCGAAATTATGGAATCAAAAAAAGGAGGCTGCTAAGATGTCAGATTTAAAACAAAGTTTACAAGCATTTCATAAAATTGCATCCTCACCAAAGGAACAATTAAAAAATTATCTTGCTCAGGACAAAAAAGTTGTCCTTTGTGCCCCAGTCTATACCCCGGAAGAAATCGTTCATGCCATGGGAATGGTTCCATTTGGCACCTGGGGAGCTGACATTGAAATCAAAGAAGCGAAAACCTATTTTCCAGCATTTATCTGTTCAGTTATGCAATCAGTGTTGGAATTGGGCATCCGCGGCGAATTTGAAGGCGCCTCCGCAATCATTATTCCGTCATTATGCGACTCGTTAAAATGTTTGGGTGAAAACTGGAAATCTTCAGTTGAAAATATTCCGTTTATCCCGATGGTTTATCCGCAGAATCGTAAAGCCGACTTTGGCAAAGCATTTACCAAGGCTGGTTATGAACGGGTTATTGCTGATTTGGAAAAAGCTACCGGCATGAGTTTTGATGATGCCAAGTTGCAAGAATCCATCGCCATCTATAACGAACACAATGCTGTCATGCGAGAATTGTCAGACTGTTTAAATGATTATCCAGAAATTACTGCGGCTGATCGCAACGCCATTTTCCAAAGTGCTTTCTATATGGAAAAATCCGAACATACAGCATTAGTAAAAGGCTTAATCAGCGAACTGAATAAAACAGAGAAAACCGCAAACAATAAAATTAAAATTGTCACAACCGGTATTCTGGTTGATGCCGATGATCTGTTGCAGATATTTGATGATAATAACATCCAAATCGTTGCTGATAATATCGCCAGCGAATCACGACAATATCGTGTTGATGCCAACCCAGCTGAAACTGGCCTGGATAGCTTGGCCGGTAAATTTGCTGATATGGATAATTGTTCGGTTCTCTTTAATGTTGACAAAGCAATCGCTCAATTTACCGTCGATCTGGTCTCAAAATATCAGGCCAATGGCGTAATTTTTGTTATGACAAAATTCTGTGATCCTGAAGAATTTGACTATGTCATGATTAAAAAGGCCTGTGCAAAAAACAATATTCCAATATTATTGGTTGAAATCGACCGCCAGATGACCAACTACGAACAGGTAAGAACAGCTGTAGAAACTTTTAGTGAAATACTAAAATAAAACAATGAAATTAAAATCAATAACAATGATTCAGCAGTTTCGTCAGGCAGTGGAAGAAAAAGAAGACGAAGCTGCCGTGATCAATGAAACGGAAGCTTTGTCATGGAAAGATATTGATTTAACTTCGGATCGGCTTGCGCTGGGATTGTTGGGAGAGAACATCAGCAAAGGAGATCACGTTGCGCTGTGGAGCTTCAATTCACTGGCATGGATTTGCGCCTACATTGCAATTGCAAAAATCGGCGGCGTATCAGTGCTGGTCAACCCGAAGCTGTCAGCCAGAGAAGCCGATGCGATGATGTCGTTTGCCGATGTGGATTATATCTGTTTTGGCGACGATCTTTATGGAAAACAGGCGGATTGTCTCTCCGGGGGTTACCCCGGAATGTCAATCGGTCAGGAAGCCTGGAAGCAGCTGCGGTATCTGACACCAATGAATGATGCCGAAAAAGAAATATTAAAAACCCGGGAAGCAGCGATCAGTCCTCATGATATGGCCAGCATGCTCTTTACCTCAGGTTCGACAAGTCGGCCGAAGGGGATTTTGCTGACCCATTATCAGCTGATCAATGTGGCTCGGGAAGCGGTTTCATGCATGCACTGGACGGATCAGGATAAGGTCTGTCTGGCGCTGCCGCTATTTCACAGTTTTGGCCTGTCAACGGGACTGTTGTCACTATTTGTTCATCGTGGTCGCCTTTATGTCACACCGGACTGTCACTCAAAAACAGTCATGGGCGTCATCGATCAATACAGCTGTAGTGTCTTGAATGCTGTTCCGTCACAATTTCTGGCCATTGTGCATCACAAAGAACGAAAAAATTTCAGTTTGAAGAGCCTACGCTCCGGCATTATTGCCGGCTCGTCAGTTTTTCCAAACGACTACCTGAAAATTGCTGAGGACCTGGGCATTTATCATCTCAAGCAGTCCTATGGACAGACGGAAGCATCGCCGAGTATCACTTTTTCAAGCTACGATGATTCCCTGGAACGCTGCTCAAAAACAGTGGGGAAAGTCATCAGCAATCTTCAGATAAGGATTATCAGCATGGCGACCGGGGCGTCATTGGGAGCGAATCAACCCGGTCGCATCGAAGTTAACGGCTACAACGTCATGCAGGGTTATTATAAAGATGAAAAAGAAACCGCTAATGTGTTGACCGAGGACGGCTGGCTGAAAACCGGAGATATTGGTGTTCTGGATTTAGAAGGCAACTTATATATTGTTGGCCGAATCAAGGAAATGATCATTCGCTCTGGAGAGAATATTTCGCCAAAAGAAATCGAAGAAGTCATTATCAAGCATGAGGGCGTAGTTCAGGTAAAGGTATTTGGTATTCCGATGTCGGTGGTGCAGGAGGAAATTGTTGCCTGCGTCGAGTGTCCGGCGGGGGGCGTTACGATTGAAGCTATAAGGGAATTGATTGGCGACAATCTGGCACCCTATAAAATGCCAAAAGTTATTAAGTTGTATGAAAAATTTCCCCTGAACGACAGTTGCAAGATTGACGTGAAAAAGATGAAGGAAGAAATTCAATTAGAAATGCAAGAGGAGAGTTTAAAGAATGATTTTTAATGAACAACACGAATTAATTCGTAAATTGGCGAGAGATTTTGCCAAAAAGGAACTGACATCTGACGTGTTGGATAAAATTGAAGAGACGGATGTATTTCCTGAAGAAATCTTGAGCAAAATGGGCAAAGCTGGTTTTTTTGGAATCAAAATTCCCAAAGAATTGGGTGGAGCTGGCTCGGATCACCGGGGCTATGTCGCTGTCATGGAAGAAATCGCCAGAGAAAGTGCGGTTGCGAGTTTGTATGTTTCATCACCAAATTCCCTTGGCGGCGGGCCATTACTGCTGTCAGGAACAGATGAACAACTGGAAAAGTACCTGAGACCGGTTGTTACCGGTGAAAAAATTCTGGCCTTTGCATTAACCGAACCGGGTGCCGGGTCGGATGCCAGTGGAATGACAACAACGGCGGTTGAAGATGGTGACGACTACGTATTAAATGGACGTAAAACATTTATCACCATGGCACCACTGGCAGATTATGCTGTGGTTTATGCCAAAACAGATATGAGCAGAGGCGCAAAAGGGATTACCGCTTTCGTTGTCGACATGAAGTCTGAAGGGGTATCCTGCGGTAAATCTGAACATAAGATGGGTCTGATCGGTTGTGCTACCAGCGACATCATTTTAGAAAACGTTCGGGTTCCGAAAGCAGATATGCTGGGTGAACTCAATCAGGGTTTCACCAATGCCATGAAAACCCTGGACGTCGGTCGAATTGGCGTGGCGGCTCAATCCATCGGGGTTGCTCAGGCAGCGCTTGATGAAGCCATCAAATACGCCAAGGACAGAAAACAGTTTGGCCGACGGATTGCCGATTTCCAGGGAATCAGCTTCATGATTGCTGAAATGGCCACCAAGCTGCAAGCTGCCAAACATCTGGTTTATGATGCAGCATATAAAAAAGATACCAATCAGAATGCCACGGCAGCGGCCTCCATGGCGAAGTTTTTTGCCTCAGAAGTCTGCAACGAAATCTGTGCTAAAGCAGTTCAGATCCACGGCGGCTACGGCTACATCAAAGAATATCGGGTTGAACGGCTTTATCGGGATTGTCGGGTCTTCACGATTTACGAAGGCACATCCCAGGTACAGCAGATGGTCATTGCCGGCCAATTGCTTAAATAACAGCGAGTGCGTGAGCAGAAGACGAATCAGCAAATAGAGGAGAATGTTAAATATGAAGATATTAGTATGTGTAAAACAGGTGCCGGATACCAACGAAGTAAAAATTGATCCGGTGAAAGGAACGCTGATCCGGGAAGGTGTCCCCAGTATTCTAAATCCGGATGATGCCAATGCCTTAGAAGCGGCGCTGGCAATCAAGGATAATGACCCCAATGTTAAAGTTTCAGTATTAACCATGGGCCCACCTCAAGCCAGTGAGATGCTTAAAGAATGTCTGTCCATGGGTGCCGACGATGCTTATCTGTTAAGCGACCGAGCCTTTGGCGGTGCGGACACCTGGTCCACCTCCAACACTTTAGCAGCGGGCATCCGCAAAATTGGCGATCTGGATATTATTTTTGCCGGTCGACAGGCAATTGATGGAGATACCGCTCAGGTTGGCCCGCAAACAGCCCAGCGGCTGGATATTCCAGTAGTGACCTATGTTCAGAATGTTGAACTCGACGGCAACAAGGTCATTGTTCAGCGACAAATGGAAGATGGATATGAACTCATTGAAGTTCAAACCCCTTGTTTACTAACAGCAGTAAAAGAATTGAATGAACCAAGATATATGAGTATATACAACATTGTCGATGCCTGCAATAAAGAAATTACCGTGTGGAACCATGAGGACATCAATCTTTCACCAGAAAACTGCGGATTGACAGCTTCACCAACCCAGGTATTCCGTTCATTCACACCACCAACTAAGGGCAAGGGCGAAATGCTCACCGGAACCACGGCAGAAGCGAGCAAAAGCTTAATTTCAAAATTAAAAGGGTTACACGTTATTTAGAAAGGACGAACAATATGGCGGTTAAAATAATAGTAGAAAAATGTAAAGGATGTTCCATCTGTGTAAAAAGCTGTCCTTTCAGTGCAATTGATATGCAAAATAAAATAGCAGTCATCGGCGACGGCTGTACTGGCTGCGGTGTCTGCGTGGATGAGTGTCCCTTTGACGCAATTGAAAAATCAGAAGCAGCAGCTAAAAAGGATTTAAGTGCCTATAAAGGGGTTTGGGTCTTTGCCGAACAACGGGAAGGCAAACTGATGCCTGTTGTTATCGAACTTCTGGGCGAAGCAAAAAAACTGGCAACAGAAATCGGAACCGATGTGAGTGCAGTGCTCTGCGGCGAGAATGTGGACGATCTGACCCAGGAATTATTTACCTATGGGGCTGACAAGGTTTATCTGGCCGATCATCCCGAATTAAAAAACTATCGAACCGATTCCTACACAAAAGTTATCCAAGAAGCTATTAATCTATACAAACCAGAAATCATTCTATTAGGTGCCACCCACATTGGACGAGATTTAGGTCCCTGTCTGGCAGTCCGATGCGATACCGGTTTAACAGCTGACTGTACCAAGCTGGAAATTGATCCGGAAGACAAAAAAATCCGACAGACCCGACCAGCCTTTGGCGGCAACCTGATGGCGACGATTATCTGTCCAAACCACCGACCACAAATGTCAACAGTACGACCTGGGGTTATGGATAAGGCAGAATATGTCGCTGGTCGAAAAGGCGAAGCGATTCGTCTGGACGTCAGCTTTGGGGCTAATGAAATCCGCACCAAAATAATCGAAATTGTTAAACAAGCAGGCGAACTGGCGTCGCTGACAGATGCCGAATTTATTGTTTCCGGCGGCATGGGTCTGGGTAAACAGGAAGGTTTTGAACTGCTGAAAAAGTTGGCAGATAAACTGGGCGGAACCGTTGGCTCATCTCGAGCTTGTGTAGATGCAGGCTGGATTGACCATTCTTATCAGGTCGGGCAAACAGGGACAACGGTTAAACCAAAAATTTATTTTGCTTGTGGTATTTCCGGCGCAATTCAGCATCTGGCTGGTATGCAGAGTTCAGATTATATTATTGCCATTAACAAAAATGAAAATGCACCCATTTTCGAAGTGGCAGACTTTGGCATTGTCGGCGATCTTTACGAAGTAATTCCGACAATTTTGGAAGAATTAAATCAGTCAAGTTAGCAATAAAAATTTAAATATTAGAGGAGAAAAATCATGAGCCAACCATTGAAAAAATCAGTTGTCAACCTTTACGGGTTACCGTCATTCGGGTTTCAGACCCTCGTCACCATCGAGGTCATGTTCTTTGCAGCATTTTTGACAGACTTTGCAAAATTGCCCTTGGCATTGGTCAGCACGATCTTACTGGCAACCAGTTTGGTCGATATTTTAGCGGTTCCAACATCTGGGGTTATTCTGGAAAAAAGCAATTTAAAATGGGGGAAATATCGTTCCTGGCTATTAGTCGGTCCGCCTATTGCCGCATTGTTTTATGTACTGCAGTTTACCCAGCTCGGTGGTTCAGCAACAGTTAGTGCCATAATCATTTTTATTGGTTTTGTTGTCAGCCATTTAGTATGGAACACCTTTTATGCAGCGCATATTTCACTGAATAATGCCATGACATTGGATCGTGGCGAACGAATTTCCATGGCCAGCAACCGAGGGATGTTTAATGCCCTGGGAACACTTGCATTTACTTACTTTGGTGTAAAAGCGATTACTGCCATTGGTGTCAGCGTTGGCAACCCGGTGTTAGGCTATACCTACATGGCCGCTATTACTGGCTGTATCATGATTACCTGTAACTGGATCTATTTTGTTTTGACAAAAGACTATGCCTTTAACGGTTGTGCAGCTCCCGCTGGAAAAAAAGAAGAAAAAATGTCAACTGGCGAAATGCTCAAACAGATTATTGTCAACCCACCATTAATGGGACTGATGATTGTGGAACTGGGTCGATATTTAGGACGATTCATTATTTTCGGAATGGCATTCTATTACTTTAAATATGTTATCAATGATTTGCCAGGACTGGCCTTGTTTATGACCGGATTGACCATCGTCAATTTCTTTTCAGCGATGGTTGCAGCACCCATTGCAAAACGTCTGGGTGAAAAAAATACTTACATGATCGCACTGAGTATGTTAGTTATCGGACTACTGGTTGTTTGGATCTTGCCACTTCCGGCAACTGCCTTCAAGATCGTGATGCTGCTGGCCTACATTGGTTATGGCTTGCCTGATTCATTGGGAGTTGCGATGTACTCTGCAACGGTTGATTATGGTGAATGGAAAACCGGCAAAAATGCCCGTGGTTTCATCATGTCACTGATCAGTTTCCCAATCAAAATATCTATCTTTGTTCGTTCAATGATCATTGCTGCTGTGCTTAGTTCCGTAAATTATGTTGCGGATATGGCAGTGACACCAGAACTGATCCAGGGTATTAAAAACGGATTTTCGCTGTACCCAGCTGTTTTCATCATCGTTGGTTTACTGTTAATGTTTAAACTGTACTCATTAACACCTAAAAAAATGACTGAAATGAGTCAAGAAGTTGAGGAAAGAAAACAAGCAACAATTACTGAAGCATAAAAATCGGCGTTAGTAGAATAACATCTGCAAATAATCAATTGATAATTTAGAAATGACAATTTAGAAATGACAAGTATAAAAATTAAAGTTCGTGTTCTGGGGCAAGGTTCTGGAACACGGACTATATTCAGTGACTTATCTAGGTTTGTTTTCCTAAGGCAGCTAAACCAGGATAGTGAATGATCAAATGACCGTCAAAAAAGGCAGGTTAAAAAGGAGGATAAGGATGAGCAACGGTTACAAAATCGGAATTGTCGGTGCCGGTAATATGGGGAGTGGTATCGCTCAGCAGATGGCAGCGGTAGGTTTGGATGTGACATTGGTTGATTTAAATGAAGCTCAAGTTGAACATGGTGTTGAAAGCATTACCGATAGGCTGCAGCAAGCAGTTGATCGAAACGTTATTACGTCTTATAAAATGCAGGATACTTTAAAAAGAATTAAAGGTTCAACAGCTTACGAAGATCTTGAAGATATGGATTTGATTATCGAAGCAATTTACGAAGACAAAAGATTAAAAGGTGAACTGTTCAGAATGCTGGACGGAATATGTGATCCTAAGACCATTCTGGCGACGAATACAGCAAGCCTGAACGTACACGAATTGGCGTCATGGACATTTCGTCCCGAAAAGGTTATTGGGATCCATTATTTCTTTCATCCCGCTAAGAACAGTCTGCTCGAAGTCATTCCTCATGGGGGAACAAGCGAAGAAACACTGAAGACCGCATTACAAATCGGAAAGCTCCATGCAAAAACAAACATCATTGTAAAGGATTACCCCGGTTTTTGTGTCAATCGAATGTTCATTCCATTCTGTGTCTCCGCAGTGCGTGTTCTCGAACAGAAAATTGCAAATATTCCGACGATTGAAGCAGCATGCAGAAAAGCATTTGGGATCAGAATGGGACCTTTTGAGTCGATGAACAGTATCAATATCCCTATTGCTGCACGGGCATCAAGAACATTAGGTATTGAACTTGGTAGTTTTTATGCGACGCCCCAATTGCTTAATATCCAAATTGAGACCCATGAATGCTTTGATTTAAGTGGTGAAGTGGATGGGACGAAAATTCGAACGGTTATGGATTATATGTATGGCGCATTATTGGGTGTGGCCTGTCAGCTTGTTGATGAAGGAGTAGCTTCCATTGAGGATACAGATTTAGGCGCAAAAACCGGATTGGCCT
>JAKLQL010000504.1 GCA_022013395.1 Acetobacterium sp. | reverse complement strand
TGATACTCGGCAATAATCCGGTTAAAATCTTCCTGAACTGCTTGGGGATTTTCTAAAATAGCGGTCAGTACTGCTACCCGTTCGATGATCCATCACCCCTTTCACACGCTTCATTATAAATCACAAAAAAACTTCCTGTTAGGAACAGGAAGGCATTGACAAAATCACCTATATTAAGACAGGTTTTAATTTTGATCTCATTCCTTCCAAATCAGAACTTCTTTTCTGTCAGGTAAACGGTATCACATTCAATTGCAATCATTTTAACATGTAAATAGTTTAATTAAAAGAAAAAGAAGGTGGAAAAATTCGACTTTAATTCTTGTTTTATCTGCCAAAACTAACTATTTTAGTCGGTTTATAACCTTCAATTTTTACTTATAAAAAACCCCGCAGCTGAGAATTTCCATTTGAGAAACGACCATTATTTTTAATAAACCTATTTGTTTATCTAATCATCAATATTCCCGAACGCTCCCCGACGATATCACTAATTTATGGGTAAAGATAAGGCAATCTCCACAGAATTGTGATATAATTCTAACATCAAATACTATTCTAATCGAAACGAGAGGGTGTCAGTGAAATAGTTTCATGACAAACTTTTAATTTATAAGGAGAATCATTAATGAAACGTAAACTTAAACAGCACATCTCGTTAATTTGTGTTGTGCTGCTTATGGCTTTTTTACCGGCCAACGCTCTGGCCTTTGAATCTATGAAAAGCGAGAATAATCAAATGACGATTAACACCCTGTCAGAAATTCCGGATATTGAGAGCAACGGTGATATTAATCAACAAGTTGTCATTATTTACAAACAGTCTAGCGCAATGAATGTCCAAAGTCTGTTTTTATCCACCAACGAAGTCGTCAGCGGCGAAACCGTGTCGGATCGGGTGGATGTACTGGAAGTTAAAAATGATGTGAATATTGATGCATTCATTAACAGGGTTAATCAAAATCCCAATGTTCTGGTTGCAGATCGAAATAAAATCATTAATACTTATTCACTCCCCAATGACCCTTATGTTACGGATGGTAAAGCCTGGCAGTTTCAAAATATCGGTACTGATAAAACCTGGGATCAGGTCTCAAATTCGGAAACCATTGGTGTGGCAGTATTAGATACAGGCTTAAACACCACTCATCCTGATTTAATAGGTCGTACCATTGCTGGCTATGATTATGTCTCTAAAAGTCCCAATGTTATCGATCAGGACGGTC
>JAKLQL010000503.1 GCA_022013395.1 Acetobacterium sp. | reverse complement strand
CATATCCTTCTTTCACCATAATTCCATTTTGATCTTTTATTCTGGAACCTTTTTTAATCGATAAATTATGGATGGTGATGTTTTGAGGATCCAGAGCAATGACCGCTTCAAGAGATCTAAAAAAGTCAGCTGATGATTCATTTCCCAATCCCACAATAAGATCCATATTCAATGTTTTAAATCCAATCGATTTGATCATAGTTACTTGTTTTTTTATTAATCCTTCTTCCCATGGTCTTCCTACGCTTATCAAGGTCTCTTGATTCATCGATTGGGGATTTAGACAAATACGATCCACACCATGAGCTTTGGCTACTTCAAGTTTTTCGCGGTTAATAGTCTCAGGGCGTCCGGCTTCTAATGTATATTCCCTGATGCTGGACAGGTCAAAAGATTTCTCCAGTGCTGACATCAAAACATCGAGCTGATTGGCACTTAATACCGTCGGCGTGCCACCACCGATATAGAGGGTGTCTATACTCAAATTAAGGGTCTCGAAAAGCTCGCC
Organism: Acetobacterium sp.; assembly: GCA_022013395.1. Lineage (GTDB taxonomy): Bacteria > Bacillota > Clostridia > Eubacteriales > Eubacteriaceae > Acetobacterium. The sequence goes on along the minus strand of JAKLQL010000503.1, from coordinate 4,623 downwards.
GGTCCGGCGAACTTCAACTAGGAGATGCTCGAAGTATGTTTGCAGATTATCACCATTTTTATCGACAATAGTCGAAACAAAAGAGCAATAATCGCATTTTGACGGGCAAAGTGGAATACCCACATAGACACTGATGCGACGCTGATTTAGATCATTAAACTCATCCAAAATAAAACCCGCTTGTTTTTTGGCAATATTTATCAATAAGTCCGTGCGGTCATCACTTACTCGATAATACGTTCTAAATCGATCTCTGATTTTTAAAAGATCCCAACCTTGCTTTAAATATTTCTGTACCATTTTAACTGGTTTAATTCCGGTTAAAGTGCCCCACTCCAGTTTTTTCTCAAAATATTCACATAAAAAATCATAAAGAAACCCCTTGTAAATACTATTATCAAGAGGATCATTTATTGTATTGAATTGATATGAACGAACGAACTTTTTTCCATCATTCCAGTCTAAACTCAGAACAACATTATCACCTTCATTCTTTTGTGACAAAACCCCATCCGCTTCTCCGTCGAGGATATTTTTAACCCCCGGATCGAAAGCCTGGTATAATTCATGAAAATAATATTCCAACTCAGGGCGCTGTAAATTAAAACGAAGTATTCTCATTGGCTTGCTCCTAGAAACGCCCCTTTAAGAACGGATTATTCATTTTTTCATACCCAATGGTCGTATCATCCCCATGCCCGGGTAAAACTTTTGTGGAATCATCTAAAATAAATAATTTTGACATTATCGCATTCAACAGCTCATTTAAATCGCCATCGGCAAAATCGGTTCGTCCAATTGAGGTATTAAACAGAGTATCTCCTGAGAAGAGCACATCCTCTGCCAAAAGACAGACTCCTCCCTTTGAATGACCTGGAGTGTGGATAACGCGAATATTGATATCTCCCAACATAATCGGTTCGTCTTCTTTTAAAAACCCATCAGCCGACTCTAATTCCATCGACATTCCGGCCAATACCGAAAGATTACGTCTGGAATCACCAAGACAATCCGCATCGATTTCGTTAATCAGTACCTTGGCACCGGTTAGTTGTTTTATTTGAGCAACTCCGCCGAGATGATCAAAATGACCATGGGTCAGCAGAATATATTTTACATTTAATTTGTTTTCTTTAATAATATTGATAATCCGTTGATCCTCAAATCCAGGATCAATCACTGCTGCTGCCAGAGATTTTTCATCCCAAATCACATAGCAGTTAGTTCCCATCTGTCCCAGGGATTTTTTTATTACTTCCATATACGCTCCCTAAATGTTTTTAAAAAATTTTTTCACTATCTAATAATAAGGTTACTGGTCCATCATTAATAATTAATACTTCCATTTCGGCTTGAAAAACACCAGTTTCAATTTTTTTTATGGGCTGAGACTTTAATTTTTTGATAAAAACTTCGTATTTCTTTTCAGCTTCGGCCACTGGACCACTTCGGGTAAAACCAGGTCGTCGCCCTTTTCGACAATCGCCATAGAGGGTGAATTGGGAAACGAGGAGCAGTTCTCCTTCAACATCCAAAATTGATCGATTCATTTTTCCGTCGTCATCTTCAAATATTCTCAGATTAATCAGTTTGTTAATGATATAATCCATGTCTGCTTCTGTATCATCATCTTTGATACCCACAAGAACATTAAGTCCATAGCCGATTTTACCAACTGACTCGTTGTTGATTCGCACCTCTGATGAGGATACCCGTTGAATAACTGCCCGCATTATTTCTCCTTACACTCGGTAAATCTGGATGATTTCTTTGATTTTATTTAAATTTTTAATGAGCAAATTTAACTCCCGACGACTTTTAACTTCAAGGGTTGCCGAGAAGAAATCATACTCATTTTTTTCAGTTTTTGCATTGAGTGCTGTAACTGGAATACCCATATCCAAAAATGTCTTCGAAATCTGAATAATGGTTCCCGGCGCTTCTCGTGCTTTGATATGAATTTCTGCAGTAAAGGATCCGGTACTGTATTTGTTCCATTCGACTTCGACGATCCGATTGGGATCAGTCAGATTTAAAACGTTGGAGCAATCGGCACGATGAACTGAGATTCCTCGACCTTTGGTAATATATCCGACTATTTTATCTCCCGGAACCGGATTGCAGCATTTGGCAAAATGCACATCAATCTCGTTTTGACCGGCCACAATTACGGTGCTGCTGGTTTTTTTCGATTCTTTGGACGGTTTTTTGAGAACAATTTCTTCTGCTTCTTCAGGAAATTCCTTGGGAAAAAGCAGTCTCATTTTCTGGAAAACTGTTCCAATTTTAATGCCATTATAACCAATCGCTGCATAAAAATCGTTAAGGGTCTTATAACTGCATTTTTCTGCTAATAATTACAGATTATTTAAATTCAGAAGGTTGGAATGTTGCAGACCTTCGCGTTTGATTTCACGCTCCAGGATGCTTCTTCCTTTTTGAATATTTTCATCTTTTTCTTCTTTTTTGAAATACTGTTTAATCTTGTTCCGGGCATGGGGACTTTTAACAAAACTCAGCCAATCACGACTGGGTCCATTGGAGTTTTTGGAGGTCATGACCTCGACAATGTCCCCGCTTTTTAAAGGACTGTTAAGTGGGACTATTTTATTATTAACTCTGGCGCCCACACAATTGTTACCAATATCGCTATGAATCCGATAGGCGAAATCTAAAGGGCATGAGCCGGCCGGCAATGGAACCACGGCCCCTTTTGGAGAAAACACATACACCTCTTCATTTAGCAGATCAACCTTGATTGTTTCGACCAGTTCGCCAGCATCTTCAGAGTCTCGCTGGAGTTCCAACATTTGTCGGAGCCAGGACATCTGGACTTCGTACTTGTTGTCCTTGGCATCCATTCGGCCTTCTTTATACTTCCAGTGCGCAGCGATCCCATACTCTGCCGTTTCATGCATTTCTCTGGTTCGTATTTGAATTTCAAAAGGCTCCCCTTTGGGACCCATAACGGTCGTATGAATCGATTGATAGAGATTGGGCTTGGGCATGGCAATATAATCTTTAAACCGTCCCGGAATCGGTGTCCATTGGGAATGAACAACCCCCAGTACGCCATAACAATCTTTTAACGAATCAACAATTACCCGGACGGCAATTAAATCATAGATTTCATCAAAACTTCTATTTTGACTTTGCATTTTTCGGTAGATGCTGTAAAAATGTTTGGATCGACCGTAAATCTCCGCATGGGTTCCGACTTTTTCAATTTCTCTGGACAGTACATCAATTACATCTGCAATATAAGCTTCCCGTGCACTTTTTTTAATTTTTATCTTCTGTACTAAATCATAATAGCCTTCTGGATCCAGATATTTTAAAGCTAAATCTTCCAATTCCCACTTAATCGTGGAAATCCCCAGTCGATTGGCCAGGGGTGCGTAAATATCCAGGGTCTCTTTAGCTTTTTCAACCTGTTTTGCTTCGCGCATATATTCCAGGGTACGCATATTATGGAGTCTGTCAACCAGCTTAATCAGAATAACCCGAATATCTTTTGACATCGCCAAAATCATTTTTCGCAGATTCTCTGCCTGGCTTTCTTCTTTGGATTGAAAGCCAATCCGACCGATTTTTGTGACACCTTCCACCAGATCGGCAATGTTCTCGTTAAACTCTTGCTTAATATAATCATAGGAATAGATCGTATCTTCTATTACATCATGTAAAATAGCAGCAACAATTGTTTCTGTATCCATTTGCATTTCAGCTAAAATGTATGCGACAGAAACCGGATGAATTACATAGTCCTCTCCAGAAAGACGTTTCTGATCCTTATGAGCTTCCCGAGCCAGGTCATAAGCCTTATAGATCATTTCTGTCTCAGCTTCTGGGTTATTTGCTTTTACCAGGTTTATTACATTGTCAATTTTTCCTCTTACTGCGTCATTATCCATATCGTTTCTGCCTTTTTAATTAATGAGTAGGGGTGTTTAGTAGGGGTAGGTCACAATTGAGTGAACAAAATAGTTTTTGAGTAAATCACGACCACCTAATTCAGTCAGTTCGATGAGAGTAATAATCCCCGATACCTCACCACCCAGATTTTCAATCAGTTTAGTAGCTGCTTTCAGGGTTCCGCCGGTGGCTAATAAATCATCCACGATAATAACCCGATCGCCAGGCTTGATGGCATTTCTTTGGATCTCCACAATATTTGATCCATATTCCAGATCATAAGCTTCTGAAGTGATTTCACCCGGTAGTTTACCCGGTTTTCGAATCGGCACCAAACCTGCTCCAATTAAATAAGCCAGTGGCGTACCAAAGATGTAGCCCCTCGCTTCTGGTATAACCACTATGTTGGCATCAAGTGCTTTTGCAACCTTTGTCATTTCGTCAATAACATATTGAAAGGCCTTGGGGTTTAAAATCAGGCTGTTAATGTCTTTAAAACTAATGCCTTCTTTTGGAAAATCTTCATAAATACCAATATTCTCTTTTAGATCCATTTTAAATCTCCCTTATCAATCATTAATCATTTTTTCTAATTTTATCATTAGTTTCGTGTTTTGAATATCCTTTTTTTCCGTGGTAGCTATTATTTTAGAAAAAATCATCCCATCATTTATTCGGTAAGCAAGTAATCCTGCTTCTCTGAGTATT
>JAKLQL010000502.1 GCA_022013395.1 Acetobacterium sp. | reverse complement strand
TTCCAAAATGGTTCTTTTTAGTTTAACGATAAAATCGATTATCGTAAGAAAATCTTATTTTGATGTATAAATCCCAATGGCATCGCTCATAAATTGAGCCAGACCGGTTGCGTGCGCGTCGATGTTTTCCTTGAACCGGTCGTCATGAACATACATGAGACCCAATCCAGCCAGGATCTCATTAGTGCAGTTGTAGTAATGCTTGGTGATGTTGTTCTGCCACTGTATCACCAGCTCCTGCACAACCGGATCAGCGGCGTCCTTATCCATATTGGCAACAAAGCTGGCATAAATAGCTTCGGTTTCGTTGTGGATAGCCGCCCAGTTCTCAGGAGTATATCCTTTTGTTTTTTGTTCGCTTTGATGATAAGCGTCGGTGTTTCCCCAACGTTCTTGGGTTTCTTTTTGGTATTTTGTCTGATTTTCTTCAATCTCTTTCATATCAAATGGTTTGAAATTCATGGTTTCTTCTCCTTGTAATTTTTGATCCAGTAATGCAATGAGTTTATCAAGACGGCTACGTTTGAGTTGGAGCAGATGTCGTTGTTTTTTAAACGAATCCATTTCATCATAATTAGGATCGGCCAGTATCCCTTTGATTTCCTGAATGGAAAAATCCAGCTCGCGCAAGAATAAAATATTCTGAAGCTGCTTGAGATTAGTCGCGTCATAGTATCGATACTTGTTTTCGGTCACCTCACATGGTATCAGAATTCCTTCACGGTGATAATAGTGAAGGGTGCGCACACTGACGCCGGTGAGATTGGCGACTTCTTTGACGGTCATCTTCATTTTGTTTCTCCTTGCATTAATTGGTGGTTTGGCAAACAGTCGTTTTCCTTACCATGAGTTCATCATAAACTATTACCTAAGGTGAGTGTCAAGGAGAATTGACACTAAAAAAATAATTTTAATGTTCTGAATTGCTGAGATAATGTTCACTACAAAGTCCATTATTTAGTTGAATAGTGCAAAATACAAGAGCATCAGATTTAAAATCGTCAGAATAACGGCAATGGCAATCAGGATCGTCTTGGTAAACAAGGAGTTTTTATAGGAGCCCATTACCTTTTCGGATGAAGTCAGATAAATCTGTAACACAACCGTGATCGGCAGTTGAATACTTAACAGCATCTGACTGTAGATTAGCCCTTTAAACGGATCTGAAATGAGAAAAATACCCAATGTTGCCAGAATAAGAATCAGAAAAACACCAAACTTGGTATGGTTGTCCTTAATATCGTAGGGTTCGCCAAAGAGCCCAGCGAAAATCGTGCCGCCGGCAATACCAGCAGTTGTGGTGGAGGAGATGCCAGAAAAAAGCAAGGCCACTGCAAATACCAGCCCAGCCCAATCCCCTAACAGTGGGATTAGCATCTTCTGAGCCTGGGATAGCTCGGTAACCTGAAAGTGTTGGTTGAAAAAGGTTGCTGCCGCCAGAATAATCATCGCACTGTTAATCGCCCAACCAACGATCATGGAGAAAAGCGTATCAAAAAATTCATATTTAAGTTGTTTTTTTATAACAACATCATCTTCCAGATTCCATTGGCGGCTCTGGATAATTTCAGAATGAAGAAACAGATTATGAGGCATGACCACTGCGCCCAATACCGACATAATAATCGGCATCGAACCAGCTGGAATACTAATTGTCGTCCAGCCGGAAATGGCCGCCGGCCAGTTGACATCCACTAGCGTTAGTTCATATAGAAAAGATAAACCAATAATGGAAACAAAACCGATAATCAGCTTTTCCAGACGACCATAGGAATGACTGAATACCAGCCATAGAGTCAATGCCAGCATTAATACGGAGCCAATAACGATGGGGATTTTAAAAAGCATCTGCAGAGCGATGGCGCCACCAAGAATTTCGGCAAGGGCGGTTGAAACCGAGGCTAACATTGCGGTCCCCAGAGTAAATCGAGCTAATGGTTTAGGGAGGTGTCTGGCAGCTGATTCAGCCAGACAATCACCGGTGACAATCCCTAAATGGGCGACGTTGTGTTGCAGCACGATCAGCATAATGGTAGATAGGGTGACCATCCAAAGCAGGGCGTAACCATAAGAAGAACCGGCGGCAATGTTAGAGGCCCAATTTCCCGGGTCAATAAAACCGACCGTAACGAGGAGTCCTGGGCCAAGATATTTTAGTAGATTTTTAAAGCCCAGTGCTGGCTTATGGTTTGTTCCCATGAGTCTTGAAAACCAATTCATTGTGATACCTCCTTGTGACACTGATATTTGTCAATTAATAAAATATAATTAATTGGTAAAGCTACCTAAAGTAACTATATATAGAGACAAATTAGGTTGATTGATACTCATTTTTCGATAGTCTAAATATAACGAATGAAGGAGGATGTGTCAAGAAGAACCAGTATAAAAAGAAGATGTTTTCATGGTAGATAACATAATCGATAACCGAAGTGCCATGAGCTTTGCTGGCTTTACCCCGATTTGTCTGTTATAATATAAAAATTGACGGAAAAGGCAGTGATGAATGAAAATATTACTGCCTTTTATAATTTAAAAATGGGAATAAGCAGGGAAGACATATAAATGATGAAAAAAGAAGGTAGTAAAAAAAAGATTACCATCGCTTTAATGGTGGCAATGTTTCTGGCGGCGGTGGAAGGGACGGTAGTCACCACTGCCGCTTCCACCATTACCAAAGATTTAAATGGATTTGAAAATATCAGTCTGGTTTTTTCAGCCTACTTATTAACTTCAGCTATTGCAACACCAATTTATGGTAAACTGGCAGATCTTTATGGCCGAAAAAATGTGATTTCGATAGGGATCATTATCTTTCTGGTGGGGAGTACTCTCTGCGGATTCTCCCAGAGCATGAATATGCTGATCGGCTTTCGGGCCATCCAGGGGTTGGGTGCTGGCGCAATTTTTACTTTGACCTATACCATCGTCGGTGATATTTTTACATTGGAAGAACGACCTAAAATACAGGGTAGCTTGGGAACCGTCTGGGGGATCGCCGGTCTGGTGGGACCCTTAATGGGCGGCGCCTTTATTGATCTGCTTTCCTGGCATTGGATATTTTTTATTAATATTCCCTTCGGGATCTTGTCAATTTTCCTGATCCAAAGAAATCTCAAGGAATCCTTCGAAAGGAAAAAACAGATCATCGACTATGCCGGGATTGTGACCTTATCAGCAGCCATGCTGTTATTTTTCAATATTTTTTTGTCAGCAAAATATATGGATTACAGCCGCATTTTTATCGGGGTATCGGTTGCGGCAACGCTTTTATTACTGGCAGCATTTTATCGCATTGAGAAAAAGGCCATTGAGCCGATTGTGCCGCTGGAAATTCTCACCAAAACCAATCAAATGGTGAATTCTATCAGCTTTTTATTGGCTGCTGTTTTAATCGGGATTGATGTCTATATGCCAATTTATCTCCAGAATGTGTTGGGATTCAGCCCCACGGTTTCTGGTTTGGCATTGGTATCGATGACCATCACCTGGCTGATTTCAGCGGTGGTCTTGGGCAAGATGATCATCAGACGTGGCGGCAAAACGGTGACCATCATTGCCAATGTAATTTTGCTGCTGGGGATTGTGTTGCTGCCCACCCTGGGACTCCATACCCCGCTAATTTTAGTGATCCTTTATGTTGGGATCATCGGTTTTGGGATGGGGGGAGCCCTGACGATCCTGACCATCTTGATTCAGGAGTCAGTAGGTTACAGCCAGAGGGGTGCGGCGACGGCGACCAACACATTACTGAAGACATTGGGGCAGACGATTGGTATTAGCATCTTCGGATCGGTGTTTAATCTGTTTATTGTTCAATATTTCAATGACAAAGGTATCCGGGGCGTTAATCCCAACGACTTATATGGATCCTCGGATCAGGGGATTACGCTTACTGGCCAACAGGTCATTTTGTCATTGAATGCATCGCTGCATGTGGTGTTTATTATTCTGGCAGCGCTGGTTTTTGTAGCGTTAGTGTTTTCGGTATTGTTACCAAAAACCAGTGAAACTGTGAAAAAAGAATGTGAGAATAAAGCGTGTGTAGATAAGAATGAGACAATCGATCAGATGAATGAAGACGTGCTTTGAACTGCTCTAGATCGCCAACATAAAACCCGGATAAGACTTGAAATGATATCATCTTATCTGGATTTGCGTTATTTGGG
>JAKLQL010000053.1 GCA_022013395.1 Acetobacterium sp. | reverse complement strand
ATTGGCATTTATAAATAAGTAATTGCGAAGCTCACGGCAGTGTCGCAAGCACCTATTGTTTATAAAATTTGAAAGGTGAAGAGATGAGAGTAAAAATCGTTGATGTTGCTAGAGAAGCGAACGTTTCCGTTGCAACAGTATCCCGAGTTGTTAATAATATTCCGTTAGTAAACGAAGAAACCAAGGAACGGGTATTGGAAGCCATCAAAAAAACCGGCTATAAACCCAATGCCATTGCCAGAAGTTTGAAAATTCAGAAAACCAATACCATGGGGATCATGATTCCTGATATTACCAATCCCTACTATACCGAAATCGTTCGTGGAGCCGAAGATGTCTGCGGCATCTATCACTATAATATTATCTTGAGTAATACTGATTTTGATCCGGAAAAGGAAAAAAAATCACTGAACGTTTTGGTTGAAAAACAATGTGATGGGATTATCTATGTTGGCAAAGACCTCAGCACTGAAATGCAGGCAGAACTGATTGATGCACCCAGCGAGGTCGTTTTAGGCTGTATTCCTGATGATAGTGGATTTCTCAGTGGGGTTTTAATCAATAACGAAGCAGCTGCTTATGAATTAGCGACTGAACTCATTAAAATGGGGCACAAAAAATTTATGTTGTTTTTTGATGAACTGGAAGAAGGTTATATTTATCAGGAGCGGAAAAAAGGCTTTATCAAAGCCTTCGATGAAAACAATATTGAATTTGATGACAGCCGCATCCTGAGAGAAAAACTGAGTCTTTCTGGTGGCTACAGTATGATGGAAGAAGCCATTAACTCCGGTGTGGATTTCACCTGTGTTTTCTGCTTTAATGATCAAACTGCACTGGGCGCCATTCGCTGTGCTGAAGAAATGGGTAAAAAAATTCCTGAGGATATTAGTATTTGTGGTTTCAATAACTTTTGGATTGCCGAATGGACCAGACCTCAAATTACCACCGTGGCGCAACCAATGTATGACATTGGTGCCATCGCCATGCGGATGCTGATTAAGCTTTGTGAAAAAGATGGCGACCGAACAGTAAAAAACGTTTATGTGCCTCATGAGGTTCATATCCGGGGTTCAGTTGCAAAGATTGATTCGTAGATAAAGCTTTATGAAGTACATTGATATGAAGTATATTGATTGGAAAGAAACAGATCCTCAAATAAACCTTGCTTTTGAAGAATATGTTTTTGACCAAATGGATAAAAACCAAAGCTATTTTCTATTGTGGCAGAATGATAATGCTGTCATTGTCGGAAAACATCAGAATACCATTGAGGAAATCAACCAGGAATATATTAAAGATAATGACATCAAGGTTGTTCGCCGACTTTCTGGTGGTGGCGCAGTTTACCACGATCTTGGTAATTTGAACTTCACCTTTATTGTCAATGATAGCAGTAAGGATCAATTTGATTTCAAAACCTTTACCCGCCCCTTAGTGGATGCACTTAAAACCCTGGGAGTCGATGCCGAATTTAATAGTCGAAATGATATTGCCATCGACGGAAAAAAGTTTTCCGGCAATTCTCAGTATGCTAAACGCGGACGGATACTTCACCATGGTACCATCTTGTTCAATTCCAAACTGGATACCATCCAGAGTGCTTTAAATGTAAAAAATGATAAGATCGAATCGAAGGGAATTAAATCGATTAAGAGTCGGGTTACCAACATTGTCGACTATCTGGATGAAGGGTATACCCTGGGAAATTTTAAAGCGGCTTTGCTTGCTGCAATGTTTGAAGATGATCATTTAGAAGAAATCACACTTGCAGAAGAAGATATTCTTGCGATTGAACAATTAAAAACAGAAAAATATGCAACCTGGGATTGGAATTATGGAAAATCCCCCCAATATAATTTGCGGAAAGAACGAAAATGTGATTTTGGTTTAATCACCATCCTGCTGCAGGTTGAAAAGGGCGAAATCAAAGAGCTTCATTTTTATGGCGATTATTTTGGCAATGGAGATGTTAAAGAATTGGAAACCAGATTTATCGGGGTTAACCCCACTGAAGAAGCCTTATCAGGTGTTCTGAAAAACATTGATCTGGCGGATTATATAAATGGACTGGATTCAAAAACATTAATTGATTTAATTTTATATTAATATCAGCAATTAGGCATTAGGATAACTGGTCAGCGTGGTTGATTTTGTATCATACTGTGTTGACCAGTTTTTTCTGTTGACTTATAGGCTTAAAGAAAGGAAGTTCATTGGAATCAAATATTACACGGCTTAATTATAATGACAAAGAAATTATTTTAATCGGAACGGCTCATGTTTCAAAAAATAGCGTCGATGAAGTGCGGGAAACGATTGAAAAGGAGCGGCCGGATTCCATCTGCATCGAATTAGACCAACAACGGTTTGAAGCAATTAATCAAAAGGACAAATGGTCCAATACTGATCTTGTCCAGATTATCAAAAGCAAACGCGCTGGTTTTATGTTTGTAAATATTTTATTGTCCAACTACCAGCGAAAGCTGGCCGAACAGTTCGGAATTGAATCTGGTCAGGAAATGATGGAAGGAATCGCCTGTGCCAAAGAATACGGTGCTGAACTGGTGCTGGCCGATCGCAGCATTCAGGTTACCTTTAATCGCATCTGGCGGGGCTGCAGTTTGTGGGAAAAAATTAAGGT
>JAKLQL010000501.1 GCA_022013395.1 Acetobacterium sp. | reverse complement strand
TACGAAAAAGCCATTTTGGCTGATGGTCTTGTCTATCAGACCAGAAAAAGTCTCGCAAAACTCTTTAATCATAATGATCCCAAAACGGTGGTCTTCACCTCTTCTGTTACCGAATCTTTAAACCTGGCCCTTCAGGGTATCTTAGAACCTGGGGATCATGTGGTCACCAGCGCTTTGGAACACAACGCCGTCTGGCGATGTTTAAAAACTCTGGAGCGGGATCTGGGCATTTCCATTTCCATTGTCCCAGCCACCGCCCAGGGTGAAACAGATATCAGGGATGTGGCCGCAGCGATCACACCAGCTACAAAAATGATTGTCTTCACCCATGCTTCCAATGTGCTGGGTACCATTCAACCAATTGGCGAGATTGGAGCACTAGCTCGAGAAAAAGGAGTTCTTTTTCTGGTGGATGCCGCCCAGACGGCCGGGGTTGTTCCCATTGATGTCCAGGCTCAGCATATTGATCTGTTGGCCTTTACCGGTCATAAAAGCCTGCTAGGACCGATGGGTACCGGCGGATTGATCGTGAATTGCGATGTAGATATCCATCCCCTCATCTCTGGTGGCACTGGCGGTGATTCAGCCTATGAATACCAGCCAGATTATTATCCCAACCATTTGGAGGCCGGTACCATGAATGTCAGTGGCATTATCGGTCTGGGCGCTGCGCTGGCATTTTTAAAAGCCGAAGGACTGGAAACGATCCGTTCTAAAGAAGACACCCTAATGGACTATGCCCTAAATACTTTATCCACCGTTCCCGGAATTCAATTATATGGTCCTCAGGATTCTTCCAAAAGTGTTGGGGTCATTCCGTTTAACATTGAAGGACAGATCCCGGAAGAAATCGCTTATTTTTTGGATCAGGAATGTCATGTGATGATCCGAGCTGGTTTGCATTGTGCCCCCAGTGCCCATCGTCTGATTGGCACAGTTACCCGAGGTACCTGTCGTATCGGCATCGGTTATTTTAATGAGTACGCTCATATTGATGCCCTGGTTAATGGCTTAAAATCATATTTAAAGGAGAATGACTAATGTATTTACCTTCAATCAGTCTTGTTTATATCAAACCCTGTACCACCGGTGGCGGCCGAATTAAGTTTCGGGCTAAACTGACTCACCCGGTTCCTGAAGTCATGCCCTATTTGAATACGGTGATTAAGACCGGCCTTTACATTCCTTCAGCAAAGACGTTTACCTACAAAATTGGCAGCCACATCATCAATATTGCCAATGATCGTCTCACCTGCACTCAATTAACGAATGAATCTCAGTGTTACGAAATGATCGATCACATTTATGAGCTTATCAATGAGACCTGGGAAAACCGGGCTAACATCACACCCAACGAGGAAACCCGGGAACGCCCCAGCGCCATTCAGCTCTATAAACTGCTGCCGAAAAAGATTGGCTGTAAGGTGTGTGGCCAGGGTTCCTGTATGGCTTTTGCATCTAAATTGATCTTAGGCACTTGTCGGCTTCATCAGTGCACCCTCATGAAAGAAGAAGAATATGCACCCAATTATTTAAGCCTGGAATCCCATCTTCAATTGCTTGGGTATGAGACAGATGAAGCGTGATTGTTTTTTTAATTTAAGTTTATCATATAAAAAGTCATATCAACTCAGTATTTGAGACGATATGACTTTTTCTCATTTAATTTTGATAAAACAAAGATTTTTTAATACTGCTAATTATGATGAAATCCCATCATAGATTTCACACGTTTTTGCTACTGTTTGCTTGACGAATTCGAGATGTTCCGCTGTCAGATTTCGGGTCGACAACGGTTTTTCAAGTGCTTTATCTTCCCCAATAATTTCTGATATATCGATACTTCCGGCGACAGCATTACTGTATTTTTCAATGGCCCGTTTGGCACAGCATTTTGAACAGCCATCAATGGAAATGGTCGGGTATTTCTCTGCAAATTCCCGTTCACCGCCATCTCCGGCAATAAAAAGAGGCAAGCATAAGGAAGTGGTCATCCCGGGGCGAAGTTCTTCCAACATTTTTCGCACCACCAAACGGGAAATTGTTCCCCCTAAGCATTCTTCTCCACTGCATCCAATAACCCCAATTTTATTCACGATCATTTATCTCACCTCTTCTTGCATTTCAATGACTGTTTTTGCTAAAACATCCGAGAGTTCTTCGGCAAATTTCCAGCCATCCGCTGTCAAATAAGTGCCAGTGCCGTGTTCTTCGCCGCGATGAGGTTTCATGAAATCGGGAACTTTATAACTATGATCGACTTCTCCACCGGCTGCTTCCACACTTTTTTTGGCACAGTATTTTGGACATCCATCCATCGTAATACAGGGTTGCCCTTTTATCTTGGCAACTACTTCATCATCCCCGGTAACGACATGCGCCAGACAAAGTGTTTCTGACTCATTGGGACATTTCTCCTGGGTTACCATCAAAACGGATTCTCTGGCTAATAAGCCTAATACCTTACCAATACCACTGCAGGGAATTACTTTTATTTTAGACATCTACTTCTGCTACCTTTCGTTGTAAAAATTCAAAATAGGCCGGGCAATCGTGGAGAAGATCCTGATCTTCTTCGAAATCACTGAGGCGTACTTCCACTAACCAACCCTTTTCATAGGGGCTTTCGTTAACCTGTTCTGGGGTGTCACTTAACCCGGTATTAACCGCAACCACAATGCCAGATACTGGTGAAATAATCTCAAATACTGCTTTGCTGGATTCGATGCTGCCTAAATCGTCAAATTGTTCGAATGCGTCGCCGATTTCCGGTGGATCCACATAAAGAATATCGGACAGATTCTGTTGTACATAATCGCTGACGCCGATTCTGGCCAACTTACCGGACACCGTTACCCAACAATCATTTTCGTTGAAAAAATAATTAGCTTTTGGCACCTTGAATATAAACTTGCCGTGGGAAAAAGTATTAAAATCAATGAATTCCGGTTCAATAAATTCCGACTCGGCTTGATCAACTACTGAGTTGTTTATTTTTTCCAGCACGGCCTGAACCACAGCCTGTGTTTCCGGATCTTCCCGAATTTCAACCCCCAGCTTGATATCCAGCGCTTTGGCCACCTCGCTGACATTGACTTTATCTTTAATGGCAAGCCCCAAATCTCCGGCCAGTTTGCTGGCACAGCGGGTGTTGCAACCATCAATAACAGTTAACGCTCCAGCTTCCAGGGCTTTTTCGTAACGGCTTTTGTTCTGATTTAATAAAACCGGACAGATCAGCTCCACGTCTTCCGACTGGGTCAGTTGCAGAGCCACCCGACGGGACAGATCTCCGGCGCATTTATCCAAACCATTACATGGCAATACACAAATTATCTCACGCATTGGCTTCGACCTCTTTTTCGTCCGCTTTTTCTGCTGCTTTTTCTGCCTTACGGATGGCTTTGATCTTCTTGGTGGTTTCGGCTTTATCGGGAAAGGTAATCGCATCCGGTCCACAGGTTTTACTGCAGGCGCGGCAGAAAACGACGCAATTATTGGGGTTTTTGACTTTTAGTTTTGGTTTGGCATTTTCATCCACTTCAAAAACCTGATGGGGACAAAATTCAACGCAATCCATACAATCATTACATTTTGAAAAATCGATTCGGGGAGACCAGTCAATCCGATCCCGTTCGACACCCATAAAAGTTGATTCGCTCATGACTATACCTCGTATCCCATTTCTTCCAGCTTTTTTTCCACTACTTCAAAAGCTTGTTCATTCGTCATATCCCGGATGTCGAGCATCACGGCATCTTCTTCAATGTTAAGCCCCGCTTCTTTAAACGCATCCTTAAACATCTTACGCTGCATGTTAGGCGCACAGGCACCAATAATTAGTTTTCGATGGGACTTTAAAAAATCGGCTAAAAAACGATCCCCATCTTCTTCACAGAGCTGCGGATGAATAAAGGCATATTCAACCGGCAGTTCAACCCGAACCTGATTGATAAAATCCCAAATATCCATGGCTTGAAATCCCGGACATTTTCCAGTACAGACACACATAATAAAACCTGGCAATTCCTGACTCATTTCTGACACCTCATTTTACAATATAATTATTTCCTTATGAATAAGGTCATTATACGCCTCTCGTTTAGGAGTGTCAAGAGTAAATCATCACATGAAATTTTTAAATTTAACATAACTTATCTCGTACCCATTTTTTGATTATGTTAAGATTATAGTCAAATCTTTATTGACAGGAGTTTAAACTATGATTAAAGTTCTTTT
>JAKLQL010000500.1 GCA_022013395.1 Acetobacterium sp. | reverse complement strand
GAAATTCAAAGACATTTTAGAAGTGACTGAAAATAGAACCGTTGCACCATGGTTGTCTAAAGATGTTGAAACACTATCAGGAAAAGTCATTGGCAGACCGGCAGTAGAAGACTTAGATGTCGAAATTGCTGAACATCTTATTGTTGAATTGTATTCTAAATAGGCTACATGTTCGGGAACCAATTAACCCTCATGTTAATGTATGGATTATAAATAAGTAGGAGGGTCTGATAAATGATCGAATTCGAGAAACCAGTCATCGAAATTGTTGATAAAAAAGACGACGAAACCTACGGGCGGTTTGTCATTGAACCTTTAGAGCGGGGATATGGAACTACCCTTGGTAACAGTCTGAGACGAATAATGCTGTCATCCCTACCAGGTGTGGCAGTTACATCAGTAAAAATTGAAGGCGTTTTACATGAATTTTCTACTATTCCCGGGGTAAAAGAGGATGTTATTGAAATCCTGCTGAACCTTAAGGGATTGGCTGCGGAAATTTACACTGATGAGCCTAAAGTTATTTACATTGAAGCTTCAGAAGAAGGTGAAATCACAGCTGGTGATATCATTGCAGACTCTGACGTAGATATTCTTAACCCTGAAATGCACATTGCGACCTTATCAAAGGGTTCTACCCTGAATATGGAAATGCGTATTGAAAAAGGGCGAGGGTATGTAGCGGCAGATAAGAATAAATATCCGGGTATGCCCATTGGAACTATTCCGATGGATTCTATCTTTTCGCCAATTATTAAAGTTAATTTTTTAGTGGAAAACACCCGAGTTGGTCAAATTACTGACTTTGATAAATTAACCATCGATATTTGGACTGACGGAACGACAACCCCGGAAGAAGCACTTTCTTTAGCGGCCAAGGTTTTAAGTGAACATCTCAACCTGTTCATCAATTTAACCGAGCATGCTACGACTGTGGAAATTATGGTCGAAAAAGAAGAAAGTGAAAAAGAACGCATTCGCGAAATGTCGATTGAAGAATTGGAACTTTCGGTAAGATCCAGTAACTGTTTACGACGAGCGAATATTGATACAGTTGAAAAACTAACACAACGAAGCGAAGAGGATATGATTAAAGTTCGTAACCTCGGACGCAAATCTCTTAATGAAATCAAGCACAAACTAGCAGAGATTGGATTGTCCTTGAGTCAAGAAGAAGAAAAGGCAAAGGAGTAACACTATGGCGGGATATCGAAAACTAGGCCGTCCCTCTGATCAAAGAAGAGCATTACTGCGTAATCTTACCACTGCCCTTTTAGAACACGGTAAAATTGAAACAACCGTAACCAGAGCGAAGGAAGTTAAAAGAATAGCAGATAAAATGGTCACTTTAGGTAAAAGAGGCGACTTACATGCCAGAAGACAGGCAATTTCTTATATCACTCAAGAAGCAGTGGTAAAACAATTGTTTGACGAAATAGCACCTAAATATACTGAACGAAACGGCGGCTACACTCGAATTTATCGAGTTGGACCACGTCGCGGCGACGGCGCAGAAATGGCTATAATTGAATTAGTATAATTTAAGATGCAAAAAGGGGATTAAGATGTTGTTTACGCTTAATCCCTTTCTTATATTATAAAGCTTAGGTAATTGCGAAAGTGCCGTGAGCTTTGTGTCCAGTTTCGCACGAAACAATTTCTACACTGTACGGCGGACAGTTCGATGAACTGTTCGCCTACACGTTACAAAATTGTTTGTGGAAACTGAACACAAAGCAATCATTGTTCGTCGGTTTTGAGTTTTGCAATTACCTAATTTTAAATCTAATTAATTAACACCAAAGAAGGTGAAAATAGTGACGAAGAAGAGTAAAGATAAAATGATTGAGGTGCGGGATGTTCATTTCACCTATCCTCACAATAACGAAAATGAGTCAGTCGTTGCACTTGACGGAATCAGTTTACATATTGAAAAAGGTGAATTTGTCGGAATCATTGGACATAATGGTTCGGGAAAATCCACCCTTTCCAAATTACTAAATGCGATCATTTTCCCGACCCAGGGCGATGTGATCGTCAGTGGTCTTAATACCAAGGATCACGAAAATCTGTGGACGATCCGTCAGACTGCCGGTATGGTTTTTCAGAACCCAGATAACCAGCTGGTTGCAACCATCGTGGAAGAAGATGTGGCTTTCGGACCGGAAAACCTCGGTGTGCCACCTTTGGAGATCCGTGAGCGGGTCGACCGGGCCTTGGCGATTGTCGAGATGCAGGCTTATGCACATCAAAAGCCCCATCAATTATCTGGGGGACAAAAGCAGCGAATTGCCATTGCCGGAATTCTGGCGATGGAGCCGGAGTGTATTATTTTTGATGAACCGACAGCGATGCTTGATCCATCAGGACGGCGGGAAGTTATGGAGACCATTAAACGACTCAACCACGATAAAGAAATGACTGTTATTCATATTACGCATTTTATGGAAGAAATCGTCGATGCTGATCGAATTATCGTCCTTGATAAAGGGAAGGTGGTTATGGAAGGTGAGCCCCGCTCAATCTTCAGACAGGTAAAACGCCTGAAAGAGATTGGTCTGGACGTACCGCAAATGACCGAGCTTGCCTATGAGCTCCGAAACGAAGGGATGAAAATGTCGGATGATATTTTAAGTATTGAGGAAATGGTGAATGCGTTATGTCAGTAGAAATCAAAAATCTCTCGCATACCTATTCGGAAGGTTCACCTTTTGAATTCAAGGCCCTCAAAGATATCAATATTACGATTGAGGATGGCAGCTTTATCGGCATTATCGGTCATACCGGTTCTGGTAAATCCACGCTTATTCAGCACCTTAATGGGTTACTGGTACCAACATCTGGAACGGTTCTAGTGGACGGAAAAGATATATTTGCAACAAAAAAATCCGATATGATTCTACTCAGACACCATATCGGCTTGGTTTTTCAGTACCCGGAACATCAGCTATTTGAAGAAACTGTTCAAAAAGATGTCGCTTTCGGTCCCAAGAACCAAGGCCTTAGCGCAGAAGAAATTGACCAACGGGTCAGACAGTCCATTAAAATGGTTGGTCTGGATTTTGAAGAAGTGAAGGATAAATCACCCTTTGAACTCTCTGGCGGACAAATGCGCCGGGTTGCCATTGCCGGGGTTTTAGCGATGGAGCCTTCAGTTTTGATTCTGGATGAACCGACAGCAGGCTTGGATCCCCGGGGGCGGGAAGAAATATTGGCACAGATCAAGTCATTGCATACCCAGAAACAAATTACCGTTATTCTGGTCTCTCATAGTATGGAAGATATTGGGAAAATGGTCGATAAGATTCTGGTTATGAATGAGGGCGAAGTCGTATTTTTTGATACCCCGAACCATGTTTTCACAGAAATAACCACGCTTGAAAGCATTGGACTGGCGGTGCCGGAAGTGACCTATCTGATGCGACGACTGAAAGAAAAATATCCAGAAATTAGGGAAGATATTTTTACTGTGGAAGCAGCAAAAAAAGAAATTCTCAAAGTCATAAGAGGATAATATAATGTTAAAAGATGTTACAATTGGACAGTATTATCCAACCGGGTCAGTGATCCATAAACTGGATCCCCGGACGAAAATACTGTTTACCACAGCATTTGTTGTGATGTTGTTTTTTTTGAACAATTTATGGGGCTATTTAGCTACATTTCTGATACTAGTGACCATCACGCTCCTGTCAAAAATTCCGATTGGTTATATCGTGCGTGGCATCAAAGGCTTAGTGTTGATTATCATGCTGACGGTTGTCCTAAATTTATTTATGACCCCAGGAACCCCAGTGGCAACGCTTGGTCCGCTGACGGTAACCATCGAAGGTTTGAAGGTAGCCACCTATATGGCTTTGCGTTTGATCTTTCTGGTGATCGGAACCAGTATCATGACCCTGACAACATCCCCCATCGACCTAACGGATGGAATGGAGTGGTGCATGCGTTTTATTCCGTTTGTGCGGCGCTATGCCCATGAGTTAGCAATGATGATGTCAATCGCACTGCGTTTTATCCCAACGTTGATGGAGGAAACGGAGCGGATTATGAAGGCTCAAAAAGCCAGAGGGGCTAATTTTGAAACTGGTAATATCATTGCACGTGCCAAAAATCTGATCCCGATTCTGATTCCCTTGTTTATTTCGGCCTTTCGCCGAGCGGATGAATTGGCCACCGCCATGGAAGCACGATGTTATCGCGGCGGCGAAAACAGAACCCGAATGAAACAATTGGCATTTGAAACCAGAGATGGCGTAAGTCTGGGATTGATGTTTGCGATGATCGTCGGGCTTTATCTGACTACCTGGATTCAAATACCGTTATTATTTCCGGTATAAGAAAAATCGAGATTAAATGAAAAATATACAATTAATTATCAGTTATCGCGGCACCAATTATTGCGGCTGGCAGGTCCAGCCCAATGGGCCGACCATTCAGGAAGTCATTGTCAGAGGCATCTGGGAGTTGACAGGCGAATCGGTTAATCTGATCGGCTCAGGCCGAACCGATGCCGGCGTCCATGCATTGGGTCAAAGTGCCAATTTTTTGACCGCATCAACCATTCCACCGGATGTCTTTTATCGTGCCCTGAACACCAGGCTGCCCCACGATATCCGTATTATCGGCAGCAGGGAATGTGACAGTAACTTTCACAGCCGCTATCATGCCAAAGGTAAGAGTTATATCTACAAAATTTATGAGAGTCCGATAGGTAGTCCCTTTTATTCCGATCTGGCTTTCCACATCAGTCGCTCGCTGGACTGGATGGCCATGAAAGAGGCGGCGGCACATTTTATTGGCGAGCATGATTTCATAACCTTTATGGCAAGCGGCAGCTCGATTAAAACAACGATCCGCACCATTGAAGAAATTTCATTTGATAAAAATGGCGATCTTCGGGAGATAACCTTTCGGGGAAATGGCTTTCTCTACAATATGGTCAGGATCATGGTCGGAACCCTTTATGAAGTGGGCTATCATCGTTTACGCCCTCAAGATATGACAAAGATCATCGAAAGTAAGGACCGTAGCCATGCAGGGGTAACAGCCCCTGCCCAAGGCCTATACTTAAAGGAAGTCTACTATTAAAAAATATCAGTCAAATCGGCATAAATAACTTGACACACCCGGGAAGATGCTATAGAATTAACGATGGACGTTAATGTATCACTAGCCCCGATACGATAAAAAACGATTTCTGATAACTCCCACTTATCGGAAAGCCAATAGATATTAAAATAAAGAAATTATTAACTGAGGAGGACTTTTGAGATGAATGCGAATGCCACAATAATGGCCAAATCTCATGAAATAGACCGTAAATGGTATGTGATTGATGCTGAAGGTAAGGTATTAGGACGTCTGGCGACAGAAGTTGCAAATATTTTACGAGGAAAAAACAAACCAATTTTTTCACCACATATGGATTGTGGAGATTTTGTTATTATTATTAATGCCGAAAAAATTGTGTTAACCGGAAACAAGTTAGATCAGAAATTATATAAAACATATTCTGGATATTGCGGTGGATTAAAAGAAATGACCTACCGAAAATTCTTAGCTGAAAAACCAGAACTTTTGGTTTTCAAAGCAGTGAAGGGTATGATCCCACATAACAAGTTAGGGGATAAAATTGCGACTAAACTAAAAGTTTATGCTGGCAATGAACATCCACACGCTGCACAATTGCCTGAAGTTTACGAATTTTAATGCTGAGAAGGAGGAAATAGAGAATGGCTAAAGTACAATATTTTGGAACAGGACGAAGAAAAACCTCGGTTGCCCGAGTTCGATTATTACCAGGGAGTGGAAAATTCATTATTAACGGACGTGATATTGATGAATTTTTCGGAATGGAAACATTAAAGGTTATTGCAAGACAACCTTTAACTTTAACTGAAACGCGTGAAACGTTTGACGTCATTGTCAATGTTCATGGTGGCGGTTTTACCGGACAGGCTGGAGCAATCCGACATGGGATTTCCCGTGCGCTGCTTGAAGCAGATATCAACCTGAGACCAGCACTGAAACGTGCCGGTTACTTAACTCGAGATTCTCGAATGGTTGAAAGAAAAAAATACGGTCTCAAAAAAGCCCGTCGTGCACCACAGTTTTCAAAACGTTAATATCAGACTTTTTACAAGGTCCTGCGACATTCAATGTTGCAGGACTTTTCAGTGTTACGCCATACTAAATTAAGAAAGCAGGAATTTATGAATAACAAACAACCCATTATTAACATTGCAGTCATCGCGCATGTCGATGCCGGAAAATCTACCCTGGTAGATGCCCTTTTAGGACAAAGCAATGTTTTTAGAGAAAACCAGGAGGTCGTGGACTGCGTAATGGACAGCAATGACCTTGAACGTGAACGTGGAATCACCATCTACTCGAAAAACTGCTCCATTATGTACAAAGACATTAAAATCAATATTGTCGATACCCCAGGCCATGCCGACTTTTCTTCAGAGGTTGAACGAATTCTGAAGACTGTTGATACAGTGGTTTTATTGGTTGACTCCAGTGAAGGTCCGATGCCACAAACTCGTTTTGTTCTTAACAAGTCTTTGGAAAAAGGTTTAAACCCAATCCTCTTCATTAATAAGATTGATAAAAAAGATCAGCGTGCCGAAGAGGTGGTTGATATGGTATTTGATTTATTTGTCGAACTGAAAGCGAATGACAAGCAATTGGATTTCCCGGTTCTTTACGGGATTGCTAAAGAAGGCATTGCGATTCGTGATATGGCAGACGAAGGCGTGGATTTAGCGCCGCTTTTCGAAACCATTGTCGAACATGTTGGCCTTCAGGATGATCTGAGCCTTGAACCCCTGCAGATGCAGGTTTCTTCACTGGCTTATGACGATTATATTGGCCGTCTGGGGATTGGTAAGGTCTATTCTGGAACCATCCATGCTGGCGAACAAATCGAAATCTGCAAGACCGATGGAACTTTCAAAAAAGAAAAAATCAACCAGGTATTTGTCTACCGTGGCTTAGCCCGGGTTGAAGTTAAAGAAGCAAAGGCTGGAGATATTGTTGTTATCTCGGGAATCCCAGATATCTCGATTGGCGAAACCATTGGTGAAATTAATCAGGTTCAGCCGATGGAGCTGATTGAAATTGAACAGCCAACGCTGTCGATGAACTTCCTGGTTAACAAATCACCTTTTGCTGGTGATTCTGGTAAATTTGTAACCACCCGACACATTCGGGCGCGGTTGGAAAAAGAGCTGGAAGTCAACGTTGGTCTTTTAGTTGAAGAATTAGAAGATACCACTGATGGCTTCAAGGTTTCTGGACGTGGCGAGCTTCATTTATCGATTCTGCTGGAAAACATGCGTCGGGAAGGCTATGAAGTAGCTGTTTCCAAACCAGAAGTTATCATGCACCGTGATGAAAACAATAAACTGCTGGAACCGGTTGAACTGGTTATTGTATCCGTACCGGAAAAATACTCAGGGGCCGTTATTTCCAAGCTCAATATCCGAAAGGGCCGCATGGAAAGCATGTACACCGACGAAGCCTGGACAAAAATGGAATTTTTTGTACCGACTCGTGGCTTATTGGGTTATCAAAGTGAATTTATCAACGATACCCATGGTGAAGGTACCATGGTCCGTCGCTTTTCTGCTTTTGAAGAGCATAAGGGTGATATTCCACAACGTCTCAATGGGGTTCTTATTTCCCAGTTTGCTGGTGAAACCATGGCCTATTCATTGTTTAATTTAAGCGATCGTGGCGAAATGCTGGTTAGAGCCGGAACGAAAGTCTATGAAGGCATGATTATTGGAATCAATAATCGCAGTGATGACATGACGGTTAATCCGACTAAGAATAAAAAAATGACCAACGTTCGTTCTTCCGGAACGGATGAAGCGTTAAAATTGATTGAGCCTCGTATTATGACGTTAGAACAGGCGATCGAATTTATTACTGACGATGAATTGGTGGAATTAACACCAACTGATATTCGAATCCGTAAAAAAGTATTAAATGAGTTGGAACGAAAACGTAGTTCCCGCTAGAAAAAAAGAAACGCTTAGTTGGCGTTTCTTTTTTTGCGTGAATTACATGAAGGTCATACTCGCTGCGAATGCAGTAGTGAATAAAATAACAATTGACCATCAAACTTTTAGTGTGATATCATGTAAATATCTTAGATAGGAGGTAAACAACAAATGATTAATGTTGACAAGCAGGAAGCCGAAGAAGGCAAAGTTCTAGCTATTTTTGCCTACATTATTTTCTTTATTCCGCTATTGGCCGGCCGAGATAATCACTTTACCCAGTTCCATGCGAATCAGGGATTGGTGCTATTTTTGACTTCGCTGGTAGTGGCGATTGTTTCCAACATATTAAGCTGGATTATCTGGCCAATTGGCATGTTGGTCAGCTCGGTGGGTTCATTGGGGATTTTGGCCCTCGCAATTATCGGGATCATCAATGTTGTGCAACTTGAAGCAAAACCTCTTCCTATTATCGGCGGTATTACACTGATTCAGTCCTACTAGGTCGTTACCAAAAATCGAATCGTTTAACAAAAAAAGCATTGCCACCGCGGCGATGCTTTTAATTTGGCGAAAAATATAAATTTAACTAAGTAATATTAATATCTGCATGCTATAATAAAACATTAAGAAAAGGTGGTGAACGTGTGGAAAATAATGAAAATGACAAAAACAAAAAATATGACTTGAGAGACAAGACCTTTAGAAATAACTTATTTTTGATAACATTTGGGATCTGTCTGTTGGTGGCGCTCCTGAATATAAATTATCTGGTTGGCTATTTTGCCATGTTTGTGAATATTATAACGCCGGTACTGATTGGTTTGGGGGTTGCGTTTATCCTGAATATTCCGATGACATTTATGGAGCATCATTTATTAGGTTTTATGAATCGCTTTAAAAATAAAAAAAACCGAAATATAAATAAGGGAAAACGGATGATTTCGATTACCTTGACATTTCTCCTGGTAATCGGAATTCTCGCCGGGCTCATCACCTTTGTAATACCTCAGGTGAGTGCCAGTGTCGACACCCTGATGGTCAAATTACCAGGATATGTGGACTCATTTAATTCACTAGTGGATCAGACCCTGGCATTTTTTAACTTGCCATCGACCTTATGGACGGATATAACAATTGAATGGAATACGGTGATGGAACAATTTGGGAGTCTTTTGCTTACTTCCGTTCCAGAAATATTTAATGCTACCAAAAATATCACCGTTGGTTTCTTTAATATCATTATGGGGATTGTTATTTCGATTTATTTATTGGCTGATAAAGAGAATCTACTGGCGCTGAAGGATAAGCTGATCTATGCATACATCAGAAAAGATCGGGCCGATTTTATTCAGGATGTCAGTGTCACTGCCAACCAGGTGTTTCATGGGTTTATTGCCGGGCAAATAACCGAAGCCTTTATTCTGGGCACGCTTTGCACGGTTGGTTTGGCAATCCTGCAGATTCCTTATGCCCTGCTGATCGGTGTTTTGGTGGGGATGACCAGTGTGATTCCAGTATTTGGTGCATTTCTGGGAGCGGTTCCCAGTGGCTTTATTCTATTGGTGGTTAACCCAATTTATTGTCTGATCTTCGTGATCTACATTATTGCGTTACAACAAGTGGAAACTAATATCATTTATCCGCGAGTTGTTGGTGGATCCATTGGTTTATCAGGGCTTTGGGTGCTGATCGGGATGCTGATCGGCGGTAGCTTATTTGGCTTCCTGGGGATCATTCTGGGAATTCCGACCTTTGCCGTGTTCTACGCTGTATTTAGAAAAATTACGAATGAACGGATTGAAAAAATGGCAGTAGCTCAGGAAGAGCCGGTCTCAAATTAATTTAAACCGATCAAAAAGAGTGTCCCTTGGATTAGCAGACTAGTTGGTCAAAGCTAAACGAGGTGGCGCTCTTTAATTTATTTTTGGGGCGTTTTATTTTTTTCCAGTTGTTGTTTGGCTTTGGAAGCAATCAGTGTCAAACTGACAGTAAAATTTTGAAAGCCGGTATAAAAGGGGTGGCGCAGATCCTGTTTGCGAATATCACCGCTTTGGTCAAGCAGCCGGTTGGGGGGATGATTATTGTGGGGAAGTCGGGATTCACCGCCAACCACAACCCGTTTGCCGGCAATGCTGTTTAAAAGAAGATTGACGACATCCCAGGCGGATTCATAGGCAATGATGCGATTCTGGTTTTTGCCAATTTCGGCCGCATATTTGCGAATAAATTCAGCTGAAAAGCCCTGGCTGTTGAAGGTCACACAACGATCAATTTTGTCACCATCGACAATAGTAATATACTGGCTGTTGTTGCCACCTTTTGAGTGACCAGTCATGGTATAATGGTCAAAATTAAAAACCGTATTCACATCATGAAAAAATTCCAGTGCTTTTAGTTGCTGGGGTGTATCCGTTACGAAACCACCCTTAATATTATCAACCCAACCGATTCCGGTGGTTCCCCGAAAAGCAATGATGCCAGCATCAGCGGTGTGGTCTGAGAAACAATAGGCAACCAAACCGGTATCCGGTTGGTTGGTATAGGCCAGGACTTTCAGGGCCGTGAGACGGGGATCGTGCTGCATTAAAAGCAGCGATTTTTCCCATTCAGACGCGGACATGGCGCAATCTCCCTGGAGCTCATTGACATTTTGCAGCAAAGCCCCCACCATTTCGCCTACCGTATAGTCTGGCAGGAGCGTTGGCTCAACAGGCAAATTTAGTGCCGCAAGTTGGCTGATTAAATTAAGTTCGCTGTGATACAACATGGTTCTTACCTCCTTTGGTAAGAAATAGATAGATAAAACTAAAATTATTTAGCTGCAGTCTGATTCTTTTTTGACTTGTTTTTTTCCATAAAAGCTTTATAGATCTCTAACGAGCTTTGATGGTGCTGATGCGACATTTTGGGGAACGCATTCATAATTCGGCGGTGGGAATAACGGTTGATTTTTTTGGTTTCGCCAATTCGATTGGTTAAAGATTCGATCAACTGATGAGCCGAATCTTTGGCATCGGCAAGTTTGCCATCTTTCAAGTCTCGTACTTTAGCGGTGACTTCATGAGCGGTATTGATACCTTTTTCTTTTAAATTGTCTTTTAGTTCGGTCGTTGCTTCGTAAACACTGGTGAGTTTTTTATTGAAAGAAACCGTTTCACGGGTCGATTCCACAAGATCACTGAGAAAGAAAACCACCGCAATCGTGGCGATAACTTGGATCCAGAAAGACGAGAAGCTTTCAACGAAGTCATTGACAATGGGATGAACGAGGTACATCAGAACCACGCATAACAGGCCGAAGAGAAATGAATTCAGCAAACAGACCCGGCCATTAATATTAAATTTATGATCTGAATAGTCCCACCATTTGGCATGAAAGAGTTTTTCCATTCCCCAACTGGTAATGTATTCCAAGGTGCTGGTGAGAAGTACACCAATAAAAAAGACCAGAATCGGATCGTGGATATAGGGCATTAAAAAGGTGATGATGATCAGTGCCCCGACCCCATAAATCGGACAATAAGGCCCATTTAAAAAACCACGGTTAATAAACTTTTTTTCCGGGATGGAGCAGTACACGACTTCACACATCCACCCGATGATGGCATAAAGAAAAAAATAAATAAATAACAGACTCAGAGTATAATACATAATGATTCCTTTCAAAGTAATTATCAATTAATAACATTTAGAATCATTTTAACATATCAAATTGCTGTCTCCTAGATAAATCTTTGATCAAACTAATTTAAGAACACAAATATTTACAGGACAACGATGGATATGTTTTTGTTTTTTGAAATCGAATGGTTTATAATGAATGATATACCCCAAAACATACAAAATAAAACGAACGACAATCAACAAAATTAGGGAGCGTAAATGAAAGCCAACACGATTGAAACAACAAGCAGTGAACAACTTATTGATATTACCAAAAGTGTCCGGGAATATGTGGATCATACTCGCTTAAAGGATGGCTTTGTGCACATTCAAATTCCAGAAAGAACAGCCGCCGTAATGATTTCAATTAATGATGACTGGCGTTTGGAAAGAGAGTTTTTTGACAAGCTGAATCATCTGATGCCCAAATATGACGGGATGAAATTTACCGGTTGGACAACCCCCTGCGTGAAAGCGTCAATTTTTGGACCTGCGTTGCAGGTAATGGTTCATGATGGAACGCTGATTCTGGATAAGAACCAGAGTATTTATTTTGTCGAATTTCAGGGGTCGGGAGAGCGACAGTATTTTATGAGCGTTTCGGGAACAACTCTGGCTGAGCATGAGGAAGCGACCATCCCAAAAGAATTGGCGCTGATTTATGAAAAGCGCAAAGAATACGAAGATGAGCAGGAAAAAATCAAAGAAGAAATGCGAAATGAATGGCGAATGCGGGAAGAACGCCGTTTGATGCTGGAAGAAGAGAATAAGACAAAAGAAACAACCGAAGAATAAAGCACCATTAATATAGAGTAACACTGAAAAAGAGAAAGGCTGTAAGAATGAGCTGGGAATTATTAGAATCGGATCGAATAATAAAAACAATGGAATTATCGGACTTCATTAATACAGAGATGATGATCCCAAAAGAACTGATACGTTTTTTTGGAAGTGCTGGGGAACGGCTGGCCATCATCTATCAGAATCGGGAGTACCCATCCTATCTGGAAACCGAAGGCGGTAATGCTAAGCTGAAGTGGAGCAAGGTGTTGATTCGGAAATTAGGAGAAGCATTTCCGGACTATGAAGTCTGGTTTAATGGGAACAGTGATGAATCAAAAACGCCCAAACTTGAAGTGACAAAAGCCAATGAAGCATTTGTTCTCCGCTTAATTAGTGGAAACGAAGCGGCGAGTAATAGTGAAGCGGCTAATAGTGATGGGATAAAACCACGAGAGACGGTTAAAAATTCGGAAACAATGCAATCGGGATTAAGTGAACTGCTGAAAAAATGGATTGCCGGCTATCCCAATTATTATCCGCGAGATTTTCGGTTTTCGTTTAAAGATGTTATCAATGAAGAGATCCCCAAAGTAATTGAGAACTTTGAGGGCATTAAATCCGGGAATTATAAAATATTGGGATTTGCTGGAGACACCCAATGGGCAGAAATACCCTGGGTTAAAGTGACCGCTAAGCAACTTCAAAATATCAATGATGATGGACTCTATCTGGCCTACATTCTGGCGATGGACAGCTGTAAGCTTTATCTGGCCATTATTTATGGTGCTGATAATGTCGGGGTCAGAAGCCTTTCGGAAAAAGCGACCGAATACCGGAATCGGATTCAAACAGGGAACTATCAAACCAATCATAAAGAGGTCTTATTGGCTAATGCCACCCTGGTTTCAGGAATTGTCTGTTACCGGGAATATACCGAAGCTGAGATGCCCGATGATGGGGTGCTGGAAAACGAGTTTGAGGATTTCAGAAAAATGTATGACTTATGCCTCGCCGCCAACTCCGTGGAAACAGAAGTGTCAGAAAATCAAGAACTAGAAGAATTAACAGTAAGTAACGAAACAAACTCAGCAGATCAGCAAGAGGAACCCGTTCCGGAATCAGTAGCAGTGGTACCGTTGCCAGAGGAACAAACCGTAGAAATTGTATTGGAAGATTTTTCTGAAACAACGCGTGACAGTGATGAAAAGCGATCGGTCGACGCGGAAATAGCCAAACCAATGACGGTTGGTACAGCAGGGGATGATAACCAAATTCAAACCACAAAGGATAAATCTGAAAAAGCTGAAGAAGTCCAAGATGATTCAGTCGATCAACGGCCTACCGATAGCATTCAAACGAGTGCTCCTTCAATAATTAAAGAGCAGGAGCAACCGTTAAAAGCAGCTGATTCGGATTTGATCGCGGAGCGCATTTTGGTTGAGGGTGGCACTAACCAGAGAATAGAAGAAGAGCTAAACGAATTGACACAAACCGTTATGCATTACCCGGTGAAGAATGACTACCTGCCCACCGATCTCCAATTGATTCAGGCAAAAATGGGCAACAAGGGATATTACTACCCAGCGGAGCTGATAAAAAGCTATTATCTGTCGATTAAATCGAAACCCTTTGTGATGATTAGAGGTCGGGTTGGCAGCGGCAAAACCAGCTTTCCCCGTCTTTTTGCAGAGGCCATTGGAGCCAATTCGGAGAACGGACGATTTAAACGAGTCGTGGTGGGAAAACATTGGGAAGATAATACCCATCTTTGGGGTCAGCTGGATAGTCGGGGTCACTTTATCCCGGGACCGAT
>JAKLQL010000499.1 GCA_022013395.1 Acetobacterium sp. | reverse complement strand
GAAAAAGCCAAAATCGAGCTCAGCTCTGCCGCTGAAACAGAAATTAATTTACCTTTCATCACTCAAAAAGACGGTCAACCACTTCATTTGACTAAAAAACTGACTCGATCCGAATTGGAAAAATTAGTCGATGATTTGATCCAAAAAACCATTGGTCCAGTTGAAAAATCTCTCAAGGACGCTGGTGTGTCTAAAAACGATATTAAAGAGATAATTATGGTTGGTGGTATGACTCGTATGCCTAAAATTCAAGAAGTTGTTAAAAATTTCTTTGGTAAAGATTTAAATAATACTGTTAATCCAGATGAAGTCGTTGCTATCGGTGCCGCCGTTCAGGCTATGGAAGACAGCGGCGTTCAGACCCATGTGGATCCCACCCGTTTGGGTGTATATATGGGTTCTGGCATCGGCGGCATTCATACCTTTATCGACGAATGCCATAAAATGGATGAAAAAGGCCCCGGACGTATTTCGCCCTTCTTTATCCCGATGATGATTTCAAACATTGCCGCTGGAACCATTGCCATTCGTTATAATGCCCAGGGTCCATGTTTGCCAGTCGTGACGGCTTGTGCCACAGGTACCAATGCGATTGGAGAAGCTTATCGTGCCATTAAACATGGTTATGCAGACGCGATCATCTCCGGTGGAACCGAAGCCAGCATTACGCCCTTATCAATTTCCGGTTTTGCTAATTTAACAGCTTTAACAACAACCAATGACCCTACCCAGGCCTCGATTCCTTTTGACAAACGCCGAAATGGTTTTGTCATGGGCGAAGGTGCTGGAGCACTAATCTTAGAAGATCTGGAAACCGCCTTAAAACGCGGGGCTAAAATTTACGGAGAAGTTGTCGGTTATGGACATACCTGTGATGCGTATCACATTACGGCTCCTCATCCCGAAGCCATTGGCGGCACTCGAGCCATTAGCCTGGCCATGGAAGAAGCCATAAGTGCTGGCGTTCAATTTGAAGAATCTCAAATTTATGTGAACGCTCACGGCACCAGCACCCCACTTAACGATAAATCCGAAACCATTGCCATTAAAAATGCCTTGGGTGATCACATCACTCGAACATTGGTCAGCTCGACTAAGTCCATGACCGGTCATATGTTGGGTGCCGCTGGCGCCATTGAAGCCATCGCTTCGGTAATGGCCTTAAAAGATGGCATTATCCCTCCGACCATTGGTTACAAGGAAGCCGATCCAGATTGTGACTTGGATTACGTTCCCAACGAAAAACGGGCCGTTCAAAGTGATGTCGCCCTGTCCATTTCCCTTGGATTTGGCGGTCACAATGGTTGTCTGGCGTTTGTTAGATATACAGGAGAATAAGATATGGAATTAACTATCGAAACTATTCAGGCTCTGGCTAGGATCATGTCTGATGAAAAGCTCACCAGTCTGGCTCTTGATCAGGGAAACCTGAAAATTGAAATGAAACGTGAACTTGGAACAGCGTTTCCCTCCGGGATGACTTATAATCAACCCCAGGCGATGATCGCTGAACCGCTGCCTCATAAAATTCAGCCTGTGGAGTCCGAACCAATCGAAATTCCCCATGATGCTCACTGGAAAGAAATAAAATCCCCGATGGTTGGTGTTTTTTACCAAAGCAGTCAACCAGAGAAACCACCCTATGTAACCAAGGGTCAGCGTTTTGCCGAAGGTGATACCCTGAGTATCATCGAAGCGATGAAGCTGATGAATGAAATTACCGCCGAAACCCCCGGGACCATCATGGAAGTCTGTGTCGGTAACGGCCAGGTAGTTGAATTCGGTCAGGTACTCTATCGCATTGTGGAAGATTAAACTTTAGACATAGCGACAACCAACCGTACTGATAAAAATCGGTACGGCTAAATTTTGTTAACGATCCATAAAATTACTAAACGGAATTTTATATAAAAATTCAGAAGGAAATCAGAATGAAACGTGATGAATTAAAGAAGATCCTGCCTCACCGTGAGCCCATGCTCCTGATTGACGAGGCTGAAAAAATAGATGACACGACCGCCACTGGACGCTACACCGTTAAAGGCGATGAGTTTTTTTTACAAGGCCATTTCCCCGGAAACCCGGTGGTTCCTGGGGTTATTCTTTGCGAAATCATGGCTCAGACCTGCTGTGTTTTGATGGCTGATCTGGATGGCACTAACAAGACGCCTTACTTTACCGGCTTGAACAAGGTAAAATTTAAAGAAAAGGTCCTGCCCGGTGATACCATTGAAATCACCTGTAGTATTACCCGGTCTAAACCGCCCTTTTATTTTGCCAGCGGTTCCGGCTCGGTAAATGGCAAGGTCGCGGTGGTGGGAGAATTCTCTTTTGCCCTGATTGAGTAAGGAGGAACGCCGTGTTTTCTAAAATACTGATTGCCAACCGGGGAGAAATTGCCCTGCGGATTATCCGCGCCTGTAAAGAAATGGGCGTCGCCACCGTTGCCGTCTTCTCCACCGCTGATGAAAACAGCCTTCATGTAAGTCTGGCCGATGAAAGTATTTGTATCGGACCGGCTGCTGTATCCGACTCTTATCTGAATATTTCGGCGATTTTATCAGCAGCAGTATTAACCGGAGCAGAAGCCATTCATCCCGGTTATGGACTGCTTTCGGAAAACCCCAAGTTCGCCCGGCTGTGCGCCCAATGCGGCATCGCTTTTATCGGACCAACCTGGGAAATCATCCAGAAAATGGGCGACAAAGATCAGGCCCGTTCGACCATGGCCGCCGCCGGCGTGCCGATTGTGCCCGGTACCGACATCATCAACGATCCCGACGAGGCTCATCAAAAGGCTGATGAAATTGGTTATCCTCTGTTAGTCAAAGCCCGTTCCGGCGGCGGCGGCAAGGGGATCCGCCTGGTGGAGCGATCCGAAGATTTTTTGAACGAATATTCCCTGGCCCGTCAGGAAGCGCAAAATGCTTTCAATTACGATGGCGTTTATCTGGAAAAGTTTTTAACCCGGGTCAAACATATCGAAATTCAACTGCTTTGTGATCAGCATCAGCATGTTGTTGCCCTGGGTGAGCGGGAATGCTCGATCCAACGAAAAAATCAGAAACTGCTGGAAGAAAGCCCTTCCCCATCCCTGACTCCGGAAATCCGCACAGCCATGATGGACGTTTCCCGAAAGGCGGCGCTGGCCATTGGTTATGAAAATGCCGGTACCATTGAATTTTTAATGGATGCCCAGGGTCATTTTTATTTTATGGAAATGAATACCCGGTTGCAAGTTGAGCATCCGATTACCGAAATGGTTACCGGGGTTGACATTGTTAAATGGCAAATCCGGATTGCCGCTGGTCTGCCCCTGACCTTTGGTCAGGAAGATGTCCATATTCAGGGCCACGCCATCGAATGCCGGATCAACGCCGAGAATCCACTACTTGATTTTAGGCCGAACTGCGGAACCATCAGTTTTCTCCATGTTCCCGGCGGTCCCTGGGTGCGTTTTGATACCCTCCTTTATCAAGGATATTCGATTCCACCCTATTATGATTCCATGGTTGGTAAACTGATTGTCCATTCCAAAACCCGGGAGCTGACGATCCGAAAAATGAAAGCCGCCCTGTGCGAACTGGTGATTGAAGGCATCGATCACACCAGCCAGGTGCAATTGGATATCCTCAGTCATCCTTTATTTATTGCAGGTGATTATTATACCGATTTTATGGAAAATGAATTTGGCAAACCCTTGTCTGAATAGAAATGGAGGTTTTAAATGCTAAGCAAAGGTCTATTTAAAAAACCAAAAAATGAATTGGAAGCCCAGCATCG
>JAKLQL010000498.1 GCA_022013395.1 Acetobacterium sp. | reverse complement strand
CGGTCACGAAAATGATCCCACAATCCGGGAGATGAATCGACATCTGAACCAGCAGTTTTTACCTTTTTCAGTGGTCCTTTTTAATAAAAATGAAAAGGACTTAAAAAAGATCAACGAATTTGCAGTCAATCAGCAAATGGTTCATGGCGAGCCCACTGCCTATATCTGTAAAAATTATCGCTGTGAGCTACCAGTCAATGATCTTGAAGCTTTTCTTAAAATTATTGAAGATTGATTAGCACCTTGAAAGATGGGGTACGAACAGAATAATCACAGGAAAGGCAGGAACCATTATGAAATACGAAAAAAAAGATCATGACACCTTAGTAAAAACCCTGACGCCGAATCAATATGCGGTAACTCAGAAAAATGCCACCGAACCACCGTTTCAGAATGAATATTATAACGAATACCGCAAAGGAATCTATGTGGATATCACCACCGGAGAACCGCTTTTTTCTTCCAGTGACAAATTCGAGTCCGGCTGTGGCTGGCCCAGCTTCTCAAAGCCGATTGACCCGAAAGTTGTGAAAGAATTAAGTGATACCACGCTGCGAATGAAGCGCACTGAGGTGCGAAGTGTAACCGGTGATGCCCATCTGGGCCATGTTTTTGACGATGGCCCGAGGGACGCAGGGGGGCTGCGCTATTGCATCAATAGTGCATCGCTTCGTTTTATCCCGGCCGATGAAATGGAATCCCAGGGTTATGGCGCCTATTTAAAATTGGTTGGTTGAAGTGTTCAATCAGGGGTATATACAGAGTATGAATACTATGGGTGAATGTGAAGCGCAGGATAGCTTTACAAAAATCTAACAAATTCTATTTTGTGAGGAGTGATTTAAATGCCAAAGGTATTACCAAACAACAAACGATGGCCAAGAGGCGGCCGATTGAACCAGAAAAGACACATTGATATGACCGCAGAGGAAAAAGCCAATATTGCTACCTGCACCGGGATTAAGGATGATCATCCTTGTAAAAATCCGGTCTTTCGATGTTCTGAATGCGGAAATTATGGATGTGACCAGGAAGTTCTGGATAAATGCACCGAACAGGGCTTTAAAAATGATAAATGTCTCCATTGTGGATCAACCGGAACGCGGATCCCGGTTATGAAAAATGAGATGGCAGAATTCATTGCCCAGTGGGAAAAAGAAGTTCCGGGGATAGAATCCTGATTTATTAAAGAATTATAATTGATCATGAGGTGAAAGTGAATGAATAGTATTGAATTTGCAATTAATATGGAGATTGATGGAGAAAAATATTACCGGGAACAGGCCGAATTTAATAAGGATAACAGCTTAAATGCCGTGTTTTTATTGCTGGCAGAAGATGAAAATGGTCATGCCAAGCTGCTACAAAACGAGCTTAAGAAAATGACCTATGAATTATCGGATAATGAAACCCCTGCAAATGTAAACAATGTATTTAAAGACAAGGGGGATTTTAAAAATCGCTTCGAAGAAATTCCAAATCAGTTGGATGTTTATCGGATGGCGCTCCAAATGGAAAAAGACAGCATCGCGCTTTATGAAAAATTTTTAAATGAAGCCAAGGATGAACAGACAAAAAAACTATTTGGTTATCTGGTTAAACAGGAAGAAAATCATTTCAAAATATTTGATAATCTGATCACTCTGGTTGAACGACCTGAAGAGTGGGTGGAAGACGCTGAATTTGGTCCACGTGAGGAATATTAATTAACTCCAACGCATTAAAAAATTTTATCCTTCAATTGTAATTCAAATTGGAGGATAAAATTTTTTGGTCACAGGGCTGACTTGCAGGTGACGGCGAATTACCAAAAAAATTTAATTAAGCGCTTGGTATTAGCGACATGGCCCGGCCAGATGCCGATAAAACAGTTATTTTTGTTGGAAATGCTTAAAACATTGGAGGCTGATGAAGATGAAAAAAATAGCAGCAATTGTCGATCTTGGACACTTCTTTCCAGCTTTAAGATATCAGAATTTTCGTTATTTCTGGTTTGGTCAGTGCATTTCCCTGGTGGGAACATGGATGCAGGTGACAGCCCTTCAATGGTTGGTTTATACCATCACCAAATCGGCGTTGCTGCTGGGTTTTTTGGGGGTTGCCCAGTTCGGACCGATTATGATATTCTCGTTGTTTGCAGGGGTTTTTGTGGATCGACACTCGAAAAGAAATATCTTGATCTTCACTCAAGTTGCGGCCATGATTCAGGCACTTATTTTATCCGCTTTTGTTTTAATCGGCCACGTTGTCTACTGGGAAATTCTACTACTGGCAATTTTTTCAGGATTTGTCAATACCCTGGATTCACCTGCCCGGCAATCATTCATCCACGATCTGGTGGATCAGAGTGACATGGGAAGTGCCATCGGACTGAATATGACAATTTTTAACAGTGCCCGTATTATTGGGCCGGCTTTAGCAGCAATTTTTATGGCGAAATTCGATTCCGGTTTACTATTTCTGATCAACGGACTCAGCTTTATTCCGGTTATTATTTTTTTATTTAAAATAAAGGTCAAAGGTACGGTGACAAATAAGGTACAAGTAAAAGTGTTTTCGGAAATCATGGCAGGCCTTCGCTTCATCCGGCGATCGCCCAAGATGTTCAGTACCATTTTATCCGTACTTGCGTTAGGGACGTTTATTATGAATTACAATGTCATCATTCCCATTTATTCATCAGATGTTCTTAATCAGGGCGTTAGCGGATATGGATTTCTGATGTCTGCTTTGGGGGTTGGCTCACTGTTTGGTTCACTGCTCATTGCTATTAGAGGAAAATCAGAAACAAAGATGGCGCGGCTATTCGCTTCGGCACTTGTTGTTTCAGCCCTATTTATTTTACTCAATTTGATTCACTCCTATATGATGGCGATTGTGCTGCTTATCATCATTGGTTTTCTGACGCTTGTTTTTATGTCCACCGCCAATCTTACACTTCAACTTAATGCCAGCGATGACTACCGAGGGCGGGTCATGAGCGTTTATTCCTTTGCTTTTTTAGGAACTACGCCCATCGGAAATCTGGTAGCAGGTTTTATTACGGATCGGTTTGGTTCTGGGATGGGATTTTTGATTTGTGGTGCGATTACCGGAATGCTGATTATCGTGATTGCCATTGGATTTTATGTCAATAAACATAATGAGCCATCAATCGATTAAGAAGTCATTTTTTAACGTCATAATCGTTCAATGAATAATAGAAATTATTAGCACTTAAAAACAGTTAGATTCTGTGCAAAAAAAATCCGTGACAAAATTGAATTTATTTGGTATAGTAACTGAGAATTAAAAATTAAATAAAATCAATAAAACAGGTGTCGGCTGTAATCAATGTATTATAAGCCGGTGAAAAGGGAAGTTGGGTGAAAATCCCACGCGGTCCCGCCGCTGTAAGAGAAGAGTTCCTCCAGGAATGCCACCAGAATATGGGAAGTCAGGATGTAATGTTGACGCTTTAGCCAGAAGACCTGCCTGCTTTAATTACTCAATCTCTACGCGTG
>JAKLQL010000497.1 GCA_022013395.1 Acetobacterium sp. | reverse complement strand
GTTGGAAGCATCAATGATATTGATAATCAGATCCGGACGTTCTTCCAACAAAAAATTACGGGATACAATTTCATCCATAGAATAAGGTGCTAATGAGTAAATCCCCGGAAGATCCACCAATGTAATATTTTTTGAGGTATCCCGGAGATTTCCCTCTTTTTTTTCGACTGTTACGCCTGGCCAATTCCCCACATAAAGATTACTCCCGGTGAGACAATTAAAAAGCGTGGTCTTCCCTGAGTTGGGGTTTCCCACCAAAGCTACCTTATAATTCATTTCGTTTCCTCATTTCCATTTATGCCAAGTAAAATGCCATTCTGGTAATTATTTAAACAACGAAACCACCTTTCGGTGGTTTCGATCGTCGATTACTGAACCATTAATATATTTTCTGTGTCTTTTTTTCTGAGACTGAGTGAATATCCTCTTAATCGAACCTCAATGGGATCCCCAAAGGGAGCGGTTTTATTAACTTGAATCTCTACACCTGGTGTTACACCCATATCCATCAGTTTGCGTCGCATTAAGCCTTCAACAGCGATTGAGCCTACACAGGCTTTTTGACCCGGTCGTAAATCTTTTAATGTAAACATATGCACACCTTCTATCTAAATGATTAAATTTATATGTGAGATCCATACAACTCTTTTGTTAGCCTAATTATACTCTAATTGAAAATCATTGTCAATTACATTATTGATTCTTTTTTTGTATTAAGATTTATTTAAACGAATCAAAAAAAGAAAGCTGAGAATCAGCTTTCTTGAGGATGTCCAAAGACACCGTTCCGACCAATTGTTAATCTGTTGTCTGCTGCGGGATCGGACAATAATAAAAAATTAAAAATTTCTTATTATTGGCGGGCAGTCGCCAACTACAAGCAAGCTTGTGATTGGCGACTGCCTCCTCGCAGGCTACGCCGTGTTCGCCCCGATGCATAGGGTCTGCCCTTTGGGTACAACATGATGTAACAATTGTCGGTACTACAGATGTGCTTATTTATAATAGTTTTTTTAAATACTGGCCGGTGTATGATTCCGGAACGCTGGCGATTTCTTCCGGGGTTCCCATGGCGATGATGGTTCCGCCGCCGTCGCCGCCTTC
>JAKLQL010000496.1 GCA_022013395.1 Acetobacterium sp. | reverse complement strand
GTAGCCAGTTTAACGGTTGATCAGGTTGTAACCCTCCGTTTTGTGGATGGGGTGGTTGATGCAAACATTCAATCCATAAAGGAGAATTAATAATGGCAGTTAAAAAACTTAAAAGTAAGATGAGCCGTTTGGAGACCATCGCCCAATTACTTGAAGAAGATAATCAGGAAATTGAAGCCTCGATGAAGTTGTTTGAAGAAGGTATGAAGCTGATTAACGAGTGCAGTACTGATTTGGATACTCTGGAAGGAAAAATAACGATCATGATTGATGGGCAGGAACAGGAATTTGAAGGGAGCGTGGACGCATGAGCAATTTCAAAGCTCAGCTTAATGCCACAGTAGCTGAAATTAATAGCGATCTTGAAAAAGTCTTCCAGCAAAACCTGGATACCCCGGAAGTCATTATCGAAGCCATGAAATACAGTCTTTTTGCTGGTGGAAAGCGGCTCAGACCGATATTAATGATGGAAACCTGCCGGGCTTTGGAAGGGAATCTGAATATTATCCGACCGCTGGCCATGGGGATAGAAATGATCCATACCTATTCACTGATTCATGATGATTTACCGGCCATGGACAATGACGATCTGCGACGCGGCAAACCAACTAATCATAAGGTTTTTGGTGATGCCATGGCTATTTTGGCGGGGGATGGACTATTAAACTATGCCGTCGAAACCATGCTTCAGGGAACCCAGGGGTTATCTGGTACAGCGCTGACAAACTATATTAGTGCGATGCGATGTATTATGGGCGCTTCCGGGATTTTAGGGATGGTTGGCGGTCAGGTGGCCGATATGCTCAGTGAAGACCGGGTGATCAGCCTGGATGAAATGGATTATATTCATTTACACAAAACCGCGGCGCTGCTGGAAGCCTGTGTTCAAAGTGGCTGCATCATTGCCGAAGCCGAACCGGCAACCCAGGGACGGCTGATCAGCTACAGTCATCGGATTGGTCTGGCTTTTCAGATTGTCGACGACATTCTTGATATTGAGGGCAATGTTGAAGATCTCGGCAAACCCATTGGCAGCGATGAAAAAAATCATAAATCAACCTTTGTCTCGCTTTATGGTCTCGAAGCATCAAAAATAAAGGTCGCTGAATTGGAAACAGAAGCGCTGGAAATGCTTAAACCAATCGGCGAACGAACGATTTTTCTCCAGGAATTGGCGAGCTACATTTGTCAACGTCGGAAATAGCAAATTACAAAAATCAGAAATTTTATATTATAAATTATAAATGGAACCCATGAAAAGAGGAAAAATTGAAAGAACGTTTAGATAAGTTATTAGTGAGCCTGAATTATTTTGATACCCGGGAGCGGGCCAAAAAAGCCATTATGGCTGGGCTGGTTCAGGTAAATGACCAGATCAAGGACAAGGCCGGTGATCTGGTGGATACTGAAGCAACGATTGTCGTTAAAGGCAGTGACATGCCCTATGTGAGCCGCGGCGGTTTAAAACTGGAAAAGGGCTTAGCAGTCTTTGATATGGAAGTGACAGGGAAAACCTTCATCGATATTGGCTCATCCACCGGCGGTTTTACCGATTGTCTGCTGCAAAACGGCGCCGAAAAAGTTTATGCTGTCGATGTCGGTTATGGTCAGCTGGATTGGAAATTACGAAATGATCCCCGGGTTGTTTCCATGGAACGCACCAATTTTCGATATCTGACTGCCGAACATATTCCTGAAATGGTGGATGGTACCGTTATGGATGTGTCGTTCATTTCGATTACAAAACTGATCCCCGCCATCAAATTGTTCATGAAACCCGGCGCCAAAGGAATCTGGCTGATCAAGCCCCAGTTTGAAGCCGGTCGGGAAAGAATTGGTAAAAACGGCGTCATCCGGGACAAAAAAGTTCACGAGTCAATCCTGTTCGAAGTGATGAGTGCCATTGAAAATCAAAATGTACTAATAACAGGTCTGGATTTTTCTCCCATTCAGGGACCGAAAGGTAATATTGAATTTCTGGTTTTTGTTGAAAATACCGAACCGACGGTTGAAGGAGATTGGGCAAAAATGATTCATCCAGTTGTAACCATTGCCCATGAAAGCTGCAAGAAAAAGAAGGAACCACTAGACGAATAGGATGTGAATGGTTTTGGAAACTGAATTTAAAAATTTTAAAGAAATCGGTATTTATCTTAATATGGACAAGCCGGATAGCCCAGCATTAGCAAAAAAATGTATGGATTATTTAATTTGTCATGGTTTTAAAATCGCCTTATTGGAAGGTCAAATAGAATATCTTCATGAGAGTGTTGTTTACTATCCCAAAAACCTTTTTTACCGAAAACCGGATTGCATTCTGGTGCTGGGCGGTGATGGAACCCTCTTATTTGTGGCCAGAAAGGTTTGCTTCTATTCGATTCCGATTTTCGGAATCAATCTGGGGAAACT
>JAKLQL010000495.1 GCA_022013395.1 Acetobacterium sp. | reverse complement strand
ATCACCGCATCCAGGGTCTGATTAAAGCCGTCGATGACATTAGCATACTCGCCGCTGAACTTGCTGCTGTCACCGCGATAGCTCAAATCCCCTTCCACCGCAATCTGCGCCATGGTTTCGGTTTCGGCCACCAGCCGATAAATATTTTCCATCATCCCCACCAGGGTTGGCATCAGACGATCATTTTCGCTGCGTTTCCCGTCCCGCTGCAGCTCCGGCAAATCGCTGAGATCTCCTTGGCTGATATTTCCGGCAACCCTGGTAATCGTCAACAGCAGTCTGCGAATGCCATTGATGGACTCGGCAATTTCGGCGTAAATCCCCAGATAATCACCCTGGATTGATTGGGAAAAATCATTCTGATTCATCAGTCCCAATACGTCATTCCCCTCTTTCAGGGCTTCCAGGCCGTCAATGCAGGCGTTGAGACTGTTTTTAAAGGTTTCGAAATCGCCATAGTAGGTGTCCTCGATTTTTTCTGGGATGATCCCGTAACCAATCTGGCTGACACATTCTGCCGCCACATTCAGGGGCACCACCAGCGCCTCCAGGGTATCATTAAAACCAACCAGAATTTCTCTGAAGCCGCCGTTAAAAGCGTCGGCATTGCCGCGGATTTCCAATCGGCCTGCGACAGCAGCCTGGGACAGCATCACCGACTCGGCAATCAGTCCACGAATGGTTTCGATGGTCTGTTTTAGAGCCGGGATTATTTCATCTTGATCATCCTTGGGTTCAATGTCGGCCGACAGATCGCCAGCTGAAATCTGGTGCATGGTTTCAATGACTACATGCTGCAGATCATCGGCAAAATGATCCATGGCCGCCGCCATTTCGCCAACCTCATCCTGGTAATCCATGTTCAGCCGCATCCCCAGATGACCCAAACTCATTTCTTTGATCATCAGCTTGATGCTGGCAATCGGTTTGGTGATCGTCGAGGCAATCAGCAGGCCCAATAATAGTGACAGGATCATCCCCACCACCAGTAAGATTATTGTCAGCAGCGTTGAAGATGCCGCAATGGCCTGATTGCTTTTGGCCGTGGCTTTGACAATCGCCAGTTTCAGCTCCATCATTTCCCGGTAGTTGGCTTCGATTTGGGTGTAGATCGCTTCAAACTCACTGCTCTTTGCTAAAACAGCTGCTTCCGCTGATTTCCCCTGATGAACCAGATC
This sequence comes from Acetobacterium sp., assembly GCA_022013395.1. GTDB lineage: Bacteria > Bacillota > Clostridia > Eubacteriales > Eubacteriaceae > Acetobacterium. The sequence continues at coordinate 5,213 of JAKLQL010000495.1, read as the reverse complement.
AATCATTTCGGTGACCATCGCATCAAACTGATCTTTGAGCAAATAGGTTTCATCGGCTATTTTGATGGCTTCCGGATCCATCAGGGTCGTTTGAAAGGTTTTAAGATTGGAATCAAAGCGGGCATTTTTTTTGAGAATTTCTTTTTCAATGGCATCAATGTCATCCGGCGTGGTGGCCCCAGTTAAATCGTCAACCTTGCCGATAATCCCCTGAAAGGAGTCGACAATATAAACCAGTTCGCCCAACGGCTTGGCCATTTTCTCATAAAGATAGACATCCTGCTGACTGATTTTCTGAATTCCCACCAGTCCCATGGCGCCAATCCCCCCGGCGATGGCGGCGATGATCAGATATCCCAAAATTACTTTGCGGCCTATTTTTAAATTATAAAACCATTTCATTTACACTTCTCTCCATCTTCTGCTTTTTATATGATTGATGCCTGATAAACTAAAATAACAGCGATAAAGATGCTAGGTTTCCCGATTATCTTTATCGCTGTTAAAAGTCTAACATGCGTTGCAGTACCATATGTTAACGGTTTGGAAAGTTTAGATTAAGGGCATGTAAATTTATCGCTAAAATTATTTAATCAAGATTAATTGATTCAAATTAGTTAGTTAAGGTTAGTTAATTAAGGATCGCGCCGATTGTCATAACAATGATTAGCGGGAATAATAAGATCACTAGATTTTGCACACTCAAGGAAAAGGTTTTGATCTTGGACTGTTGTTTTCTGAATTTTGAAATATTTTTTTGAACCGGGTTTAAACCCGCAATCACGATTAATCCATAAATTGGCACCAATCCAAACAGCACCATCACAATAATAGCCGCATATCCCAAATAATAAAGGGCGGCAAACATATTCAGAGCATTTTTTACCCCTGTATAATAAGGCAGCGTAAAACGATTTACTTTAACATCATCTTCCATATCACAGATATTATTGGCCAGCATAATATTGGCAATCCCCGCAATCGCCGGAATTGTTACAACGCCCAATTTGAGGAGATCCAAGATGTTAAATGACACGTGCAGCAGCCAATTTGTAAAAGTAAAATAAATCAAACTTTGCTCCGGAGCATTAATGAAAACCACCAGAAAGGGAATCAGTAAACCCATAAATAACCCGGAGAAAATTTCACCCAAGGGCATTCGCGAAATCGGTACCGGTCCGAAGGTATAGAAGATCCCCACGCCAAAACAGAGCACTCCCAAAACCAAAACGACCACTCCGGCATAAAATACCAGCGCCAGCCCCAATAATATGGCCAGAATCAAGAGAAAAATCAATATCTGTTTGGCGGTTTTCTGAGAAAATTCCAGTATTTTATCATTTGTTTTCACATCGATATAATTATTCAAGGCGGTTGTTGCCATATCAAAGCTCAGCATCGAAGCGAAAAATAGCAGGGTATTCAAAATATTTATCTGTTGATAGGCATATAGAACATAAGTCAGACCCAGTAAAAAGGGCAGCAGGCTGGCTATTTTTGTCCGAATCTCGACATAATTTAAAAATCGCTGAATCATCCGTTAATTCTCAACTTTCCAGATTTTCCCCAGGATCTCACCGATTAATAACCGCTGATGCTTATTCGGCAGGACGTCGATCATTTTTTTGGTTTTGCGGTAATATTTCTCGGCCACATCATGGGCCATGGATACTCCACCGAGACTGACCACCGCTGTAATAATTTCATTAATTTCGACCACCGACAATTGCTGCTGATGGATCCGCTGTTTGAGTTCGGGTTTTTTCAGAAAAGCATAAATTAACGGCAAAGTGATGACTTCGTCGGCCAGGTCATGCTTAACCGTTTTTTTCGTTACCACAACATCGGCTTCATAATCGGCACAATCATCCAGGATCTGAAAAGCCAACCCCATATTGTGACCAATCCGGCCCATAAAACGGGCCTCTTTATCAGTGCTGCCGTTAATGATCGCTCCTGAATACATCGCCAGTGAAAAAAGCGCTGAAGTTTTACCCGCAATTATTTTCAGGTAAGTCAAAACACTCAGATCGGTATCGGAATTGTGTTTAAATTGACGCAGTTCACCTAAACATATTTTTGTCATTGCCTGGGTAAATTCTTTCAGCTTTTCGGGATAACGATTAGAAATCTCAGCTACCATCGCTATCGCAATGCAGAAGAGGTAATCGCCGCAGATTACCGCCTCTTTTTTGCCAAACTTCTTCTGCAGACTGGCATTTCCCCGTCGAATTTCGGCCTCATCAATGATGTCATCGTGAACCAGGGTGGCGAGGTGCAAAATCTCCACGGCGGCTCCGGCAACAATCGCATCCTGGGGGACAAAGCCTTCTTCATCCATTGCCGACACCAGTAATAACATAGCTCTTAAATTTTTGCCAGCTCCCAAGGTCAGGTGTTGCATCATCGCCAGGATTAATTCGTCGGTATCCAATAAGGTCTCTTTGATCAATCGCCTAACTGCTTCAAGGGCAGCCTGGTAGTCAAGTCTTTGAGGTAATTCACTTTTAATCATGATAGATATATAGTTTTCGGACGATTTTAATATTCTTATAGTGTTCTTTTAACCAGGGCATTGCATAATAATCAAGTCCGAATACGCTCCCTCCGCCAAAAATAACAGCCACTGCCGCAAAAATCATCCACCAGGTGCTCAGGTAAAGCCCAGTAGTTGCGACAAACATCGCCTGAAGAACGATTGAATACAAGGAGGAAACGGTGGTAAAAAGACCGACGATCAGCAATACCCCGACGATTATTTCAGAATAGACAATTACGGTCTGAAAAAATATCTCTGACCCGCCGCTGCTTAAAATAACAGTGTCCTTAAACCAGTCCATCAAACCCACCTGAAATTTAATAGCAATATCTGTGGTTTGAATCACAATAATTTTAAAGAGCCCTAAGATATTCCAATTAATCAGCAGGGTTCCGGCCGCTGCAGTACTCTGGCCTGCCGCGGTGGCACTTGACACGGCATCGCCGCCTCCGGTACCAGCCTGGAGAATTGAATTAAACAGGTCGTTGGCGCCTTTGAAAAAGGGCGTCAGCATCGGCTTTTGAAGCCAGCCTTCATTGACTTTCTTGATGCCCTCATAGACCCAGAAGGCACCTAAGAAAACCCGTAGCAGTACCAATAAAAAACTGGGGGTTCGATTTGAAAAATGACCACCAACAAAACTGCGGCAATTTCGGATCGTAAAGAACTCGTGACGGATATAGCTAAAGACCTTATTCCATCCCAAAATTTGGATGAAATAAATAATATTAATAAAATGCTTCACAAACTGAGAAAGAAACGACGGCAAGGCAAATTTCTTTTTGTCGGTGCCGACATACGAAATACCATAACGGCCGCCGATACTAACCATTACCCCATGGAATTTCGGGGCATATTTTTCCATTTTTCCGGTTCCGGTAATGGCACTGGTCAGATTATCGGCAACCGTAGCTGCCGACTGTTCGCAGTTTTCAACCATCTGCGGCACCGGCATTGATTCACCCTCAGGAATATAAAACATATTATCCCCGGCGATAAAAACATCCTCTTTTCCTTCGGCTCTGAGAAATTCATCGGTTTTAATGCGGCCGCGGCCAACCTGAGTAAGCTGAACAGCCTGATTGGCAATGTCGGAACTTTCAATGCCGGCTGCCCAGACAACGGTATTGGTCGGCAATTCCTGATGCTGTTCAGCTTGTTTAAGACCAATAAAGTCGGCGCCAATACAATCAACGGCTGTTTTTAACCTGACCTCAACGCCCATTTTTTCCAGTCGTCTCTTTGCTTTTTCGGAAAGTTCGACCGATAAATTGGGGACAACTCTGTCCATCATATCAACCAGGGTAATCTTAACCATTTCGCGATCAATTTCAAATTCTTTACAGAGGATCGGTACCCATTCAGCCAGTTCTCCAGCCATTTCAACGCCGGTAAATCCGGCCCCCAGCACATAAAAACTAAGCAATTTCTGAATTTCGGCCTGATCGGTTTCCTGCAAAGCTTTTGTGAACATTTCAAAGATATGTCCCTTCAGCTTGATGGCATCTTCATAGGACCATAGCTTATAGGTATAGTCTTCCGCCCCACAAATGCCAAAAAACGACGGCTGTGAACCCGAAGCCATTACCAGGTAATCGTAGCTGTAGCTGGATTTTTTCCCTGTTAATTGTTTCTTTTCATAATCGACCGCAGTGATTGTATCGATTACCACCTTAACATTTCGGCCTTCAAAAATGCGTTTGATGCTGATTCGGATGCTGTCTTCTTCCACCCGATTTGCAGCGACCTCATGGAGCTCAGTCAGCATGGTATGATAGCTTTTCTTATTGATTATGGTTATTTTAAGATCGTTCTGGTCTTTCAACCGTTTGGCCAACTTTTTTGCAATTAGAATCCCCGAATATCCGGCTCCTAATATAATAATGTTCTTTTCCAAAATGCACCTCCGGATTTTGACTTTTTTGTTTCGTTTTGAATCATTTTCGCCTTCGAATTTTTTATCTCACAACTTTTTTTATCCTCTTATCAACAATTATTTTCTGCTTAATAATTTACTTTAATAAATAAAAGCCTCTAAATTGATGTATTTCACACTTCAATTTAGAGGCTCCCAAAATCTTTATTGTGAAATGTCAAACAATTACATCTACTGCTTTAATTCTTGAACACCAGTAACTGAACTTGTTGCATCCATTTTGAAGGTGGCTTGGGCTTCGGGATTTGTGAAATACACATTACCTTCAATGTTTTGATCTTTAAGTTGGAAATCTGTCGCTGTTACATAAACATCACCGACAAAAGTACCATGCTCAATGCTGGCTTTGGGACTATTAATGGTAATTTTTGGTGCAGTCAGAGTGAATCTGGCGGTAACATTTCGTGCTTCATCCTGGGTATAGAGACCAATCTTTCGTTGGACAATGTCATTTCCGGCATCGTCTTTCTTGCCATTGACAAAGGTTCCATCCAGGACCAGATCGGAATTAATTTTCATATCACCGAGGGTGGCAATGATCCAGGTGCCATCCTTACTGATTGCTTTAATAAAGGCGTCCTCCGTGTTAACAACCGAGGCCGTGGTAACAACGTCCGTCTTTGTTTCTGAATCTGTTTTCGGGGTGGTTGCCGGCGTTTGCGTACAACCAGAAATCACTATAGCAAGAACAAGCAACATTCCTAAAACTACATATCTTTTCATTTTCTTCTCCTTTTT
>JAKLQL010000494.1 GCA_022013395.1 Acetobacterium sp. | reverse complement strand
TATTGAAAAGAAAATATATGGTAAACAAAAGTTTATAACCGATACCGGTATTGAAATCAGCATTCCCATGGATCAATTAAAACGAAATGATATTATTGAATTTAAAAACAATCCAGACGGAACCATTTCAGTGGAAATCAAGAATATCGGACTTTTAAATCAAAAATAGTCAGATAATTTAAATTGTAAAAAAGTTTCCGACACGTGATGAATCATCTCAATTTGGAAGGGAGAATCTTATCAATATGGAAAAAGCATTTAAAATAATCTCAAAAAATATCTTTGCTTCCTGCATTCCGTTAATCAGCGTAAATCGAAACGAATTATTGGCTGATGTTGAAGTGGGCGTAGCAAATGGGTGTGATTTTTTAGAATGGCGGCGCGACCACTATAGGCAGGGAGACGTTTTAACGTCTGCGGATGAGTTGGATCTGTTAACCGAAATAAAAAAAAGAATGCCAAGCCAGGGACTTATTTATACTTATCGCAGTCACCGTGAAGGTGGTGTTTTTAAAACACCAGATGAAGTTCGGGAAGCTGCCATCAATACCGCCATTAAAAGTAATCTGGTGGATTGCGTAGATGTCGAACTTCACAGTGAATCTGCTTTCTTAGAACGGATTAAAGCGGTTTTAAAAACCAGTCATACCCAATGGGTGGTGTCACATCATAACTTTAAAGAAACCCCGACTTTGGGAGAAATTAGCGCTATTTATACGGCGATGGAAAGTGCCGGAGGGGATGTGCTTAAACTGGCAGTAATGCCGAATTCGATGGATGATATTCGCCAGTTAATATGTGCCACTCTTAATCATAACGGACAATCCCCCAAAGCGATCATTGCGATTGCGATGGGTGAATCCGGCGGAATAACTCGGATTGCCCCTGAATTATGTGGCGGATCATTGACTTATGTGGCCGGTGCCGGGAAAACAGCCCCAGGGCAGCTTAGCCTGGAAGAGATAATTGATTTAAGAAAAAGAATCGCTTTGATATAATCAGAGCGATTCTTTTTCTAGAAAGGCGACCATCCAGGGTTTTGTTTTAAATCGCAAAACGAACCATTTGGATAGGATAGCACAGATGACCCCAATAACGATGCCGGCCAGAACATCAGTAGGGTAATGAACAAAAAGGTAAAGTCGGGAAAAGCAGACAAGCAGTGCAAAAACAAGAAGTATCCACCGCAACTGATCTTTTCGGGTTATGAAATATGCCCAAACAAAGGCAAAAACAGAAGCACTGTGACCAGAAGGAAATGAGAATCCTCGCGGGTCCGGCAAAAGTATTTGGAGCTCATAAATAGTGTATGGTCGAGGTCGAGCTACAATTGGCTTAATAATAGCATTGACGATCATAAAATTCAATAGCAGGGAAACCAGAATAATGATGCCCGTTAATCGGGTTTCTTTTTTTAGTATCAGCAACAATGTGGTCAGCACGGCAAGAACGCCATCGCCCCAAAGGTTCGTGATAATGATGAAGAAGCCATTGAGTTGGTCGATCACAAGGTATTGATGAATCCATACGAGAATATTCAGATCCATTTAATTTATCCCAGTGGCGGGATCAAGATTTTTAATTTCCCAGTTAATCGGTTCAACGCCGTGGGCTATCAACAGGGCGTTCGTTTTTGAAAAAGGTCGGCTACCGAAAAAGCCTCGGTGGGCGGATAGCGGACTGGGATGTGGTGATTGAATAATCGGGTGACGCGAGTTGGTAATCAGTGCTTTTTTATTTTGGGCATCGCGGCCCCAGAGAATAAAAATGACGGGCGCTTCCCGTTGGTTTAAAGTCTCAATGATTCGGCTGGTGAAGGTCTCCCAACCGACATTACGATGGGAGCCAGCCTCACCACCGCGGACGGTAAGAACAGCATTAAGTAGCAGTACCCCCTGTTCCGCCCAACTGGTTAAACAACCGTGGTTGGGAATGGGGTAGCCTAAATCGGTTTCCAGCTCTTTATAAATGTTAAGCAGCGAAGGGGGAATGACGACCCCGGGTTTGACTGAAAAAGACAGCCCATGGGCCTGGTTGGGACCATGATAGGGATCCTGGCCAATGATACAAACCTTGGTACCTGTTAATGAGGAAAAATGGAAAGCGTTGAAAATATCGCCCATGGGTGGATAAACCACCCGGCTTTTGTATTCTGTGATCAGAAACTGTCGTAGCTTTAAATAGTAATCTTCTTTGAGTTCTTGTTGAATGGGATTTTCCCAATCGTTATTAAAATGAATCGGCATGGCTTAATCTCCTGTAAAAATGTTTGCTGAAATCTGGGGTCATGAGTTCCCGGAAGCTTTGAATATGATGAAGGCTGGATTCTTTAATGGTCTCAAGTCGATGGGATTGGAGCGCATCATCAACAGAAATAACCGACATTCCGGCAGCTTTCGCACCCTGAATGCCTTCTAAGGTATCTTCAAAGACCAGACAATGTTCCGGCGGAACGTCAAGCGCTTTGGCAGCATCTAAAAAGACATCGGGATAAGGTTTGCCCCGGCCGACTTCACAGGTAAAGTGGAGTGAATGAAAATAGCCATCAATACCATATTGGGGTAGAAACAGCTCCAGGGTAGATCGCGTATTTGAGGTGGCAATGGACATCGGTATATCATGGGCAAAAACCC
>JAKLQL010000493.1 GCA_022013395.1 Acetobacterium sp. | reverse complement strand
AGAGACCGCCATCAACTTTAATGACTTCTCCTGTAATATAGCCTGATAAATCACTACTTAAATAAACGCAGAGATTGGCAATGTCTTCGGCTTGTCCCAAACGTTTCAAGGGTATTTGTTTGATAATTTCTTCTTTTATTTCCGGTTTTAATTCCTTGGTCATATCGGTATCGATAAAACCCGGTGCAATGGCGTTGCAGGTGACCCCGCGCATTGCCATTTCTTTGGCAGCAGATTTAGTCAGGCCGATGAGACCCGCTTTAGCGGCGGCATAATTACATTGTCCGATGTTGCCCATCATACCAGATACCGAGGAAATATTGATAATTCGACCTTTACGCTGTTTGAGCAGGTAGGCTCCAACATGTTTGGTCATGTTGAAGGCGCCTTTTAAGTTAGTGTTAATAACGCTGTCAAAATCATCTTCCTTCATGGCGATTAACAACTTATCATTGGTAATACCAGCATTGTTCACCAGGATATCCAATCCGCCAAAATCTTTAATAACCTGAGCAACCAGTTCTTTGGTTGCATTGAAGTCAGCCACATCACATTGATAGCTTTTAGCATTCACACCCAAAGCCGATAAGTCTTGGATGGTATCCTCAGCATTTTTCTGGCTGCCGCGATACATAATGGCAACATTCCCATGAGCCTGGGCTATTTTAAGGGCAATGGCCCGTCCAATTCCTTTTGCGCCGCCTGTAACCAGTGCGATTTTTCCTGTTAACATATAAAAGACCATTCCTTTCCGGCATTTTTTGCTTTAAGATAATCAGTCAACAATGTCTCAACATGATAACAGGCAACTGATTTATCAATTTTTTTCATAAATCCGCTCAGAGTTTTACCAGGACCGCATTCAATAAAGGTAGTAAATCCGTCTTCAATCATATTGCGCATGGTTTGTTCCCATAACACAGGATGATTGATCTGATGCAGAATATAAGAACGGATATCCACCGGAGAAGTGGGGTAGGGTTTTGCATAAGCATTGGAATAGAGCGGAATGGTACCCTGAGAAAAGGTCAGTTCATAAATTTTCTTTTCCAGTAGCTTGGTTGCATAAGTCATAAAAGGTGAGTGGAAGCCGCCGGATAAACTCAGCGGAATTCCCCGTCCGCCCAGCTCTTTTACTCGGGTTAAAAACAGTTCCTGATCATTCTTTAGCAGGGCTACAACCAGTTGTCCGGGACAATTGTAGTTAACCGGGTAGCATTGGTTGAATTCTTTGCAGAGTGATTCCACCGTCGCATTGTCAAGTTTTAAAACGGCTACCATGGATGCTGGGGTCATCTTAGCTGCTTCTTCCATGGCTTTTCCACGTTTTTCAACAAACTTCAACCCATCTTCCATAGTGAGGACGCCGGATGCAACCAGACCAGTTACTTCCCCCAGAGAGAATCCAGCGATTCCCTGCACCTGTACCCCAACACATTTCAAGGCCGCCAAGGCCGCCAACTCGACTGCAAAAATGCAGGGTTGGGTGTTATGCGTTTGATTGAGATCTTCAGTAGGCCCCTCAAAGCAGAGTGATGAGGTGCCACTATGAATCGTATCAACCTGGTCGAAAATGGCTCGTGAGGGTGGACAGAGTTCATAAAGCGGTTTGCCCATACCAATAAATTGTGATCCCTGACCTGGAAAGATCAGTGCTATTTTACCCATCTTAATCCTCCTTTTAAAACTGTTTCTGTTTCTTGAGCCAGTGTTAAAATGATTTCCTTCACGCTTTGTTTTTCTTTAATCATCCCTGCGATCTGACCAGCCATGAAGCAACCTTTTTGAGAATCACCTTCCTGAGCGGCAATGCGAAGAGCACCCCGACCGTATTCTTCCAGTACTTCTGGTGGAGTGGTTGGATCGTTTTCTGCTTTAATGAAATCCTTGGAAAAGGTTGTTTTTAAAGAACGGACCGGATGACCCAATGACCGGCCACTAAGGGTAGTGTCAATATCTTTAGCTTTTATAATTTTATCTTTATAGTTTTCATGAATGTTCGTTTCATGGGCCACTAAAAAGCGGGTACCCAATTGAACCCCTACTGCACCCAACATAAGAGCAGCAGCGATTCCCCGGCCATCGCCAATTCCACCCGCGGCAATCACCGGAATCGAAACCGCATCACAAACCTGAGGAATCAGGGGCATGGTGGACATTTCACCCACATGACCGCCGGATTCGCCGCCTTCGGCAATAACCGCTGTAGCGCCAGCCCGTTCGGAAAACCGAGCCAAACCAGTGGATGGTACCACCGGAATAACCTTAATGCCGGCTTCAATCCACAGCTTCATGAATTTTCCCGGATTACCGGCACCAGTTGTCACAACCGGTACCTTTTCATCAATCAGAACCTGGGCAATTTTATCCACATGGGGATTCATCAACATTACGTTGACCCCAAAAGGTTTATCGGTCAGGTTTTTGGCCTTTTGAATTTCACTGCGAAGCCAATT
>JAKLQL010000492.1 GCA_022013395.1 Acetobacterium sp. | reverse complement strand
TTCAATATAACTCATATCCAATTTGGACTTATCGACTGTTTCCAGGCTTTCATAAAAAGCTTCTGAATGCATTTCCTGCCAGGGATTTGGCACTTGATGGCTGCTGTTCTCGATAAAATACTTAGTCGGAAATGACTCTGTATTGATCATCAGCTCAACAATATTTTCCAGTTCTCTGACATTACCCGGCCAATTGTAGTTTTTTAAAATCAGCATTTCTTCTTCGCTAATCTGAAACTCTTTTTTCTCATATTTAGCTGACAGATTTTTCATGAAATAGCTAAATAAGATCTCGATGTCACTTTTTCTTTCCCACAAAGATGGCAGGTAGATCGGCAATACATTCAGACGATAAAACAAGTCTTTTCGGAACCGTCCCAGTTCCACTTCTTTTTTCAGATCCTTATTCGTGGCGGCGATAATACGCACATCAATGGGGATGGTCTTCTGGCTGCCGATTTTGGTGATCACATTTTCCTGCAGCACCCTTAATAATCGGGTTTGCAGCTCCATCGGCATTTCGCCGATTTCATCCAACATGATCGTACCATTATTGGCCAATTCAAATTTCCCGATATTACCACCTTTTTTGGCGCCGGTATAAGCCCCTGCTTCATAACCAAACAGTTCCGACTCAATTAATTGAGTCGGGATCGCCCCACAGTTAAGGGCTACAAATGGTTCATCCATTCGTTTGCTGTAATTGTGGATGGCCTGGGCAAAAACTTCCTTGCCACAACCACTCTCTCCCAGGATCAGAATCGTTGACCGATTGTTGGCAATTTTTTTGGCATATTCAATGGTACTGACAAAATGTTTATCTTTTCCAATGATTTTGTCAAAAGTGTAATAGGGCTGAATGGTTTTATCAGCTTTGTTTGATAGATCTTCTTTCAATACCAAAACAATCTCGATACTATCATCTTGCGGGTTATAAATGGGACTGGCGGTCATCTGACAGGGAAAGCGGTTTCGCAGAGACTTGATATTGACGATCCGACTGACATTTCTTTCCGAGTGAAGACCCTCCTTGATACTCTCCCATTCATCAATAATTTCGCCGAGATTTTTAGAATCCAATTGCTTATATTTATTTCCCACCAGCTCCAGGGCTTTTTGATTATAAATTTTTATTTCCCCCTCCAGATCGGTGGTGAGAATCGCCACTGGCATGGCATTAAAAATGGTTTTTATGTGCCGATCGGTCATATTCTGGAGCCGATTATATTCCTGAACTTTGAGCATTTCTTCGATTGCGTTGGAGGCGGCGATGACCATACCCAAGGTATGGGGATGAACCGAATCGGAATAGCCAGTTAGATCCAGGGCGCCAATAAGATTTCCATTGGGATCTTTAATCGGTGCCCCGGAGCAGGTCCAACGATGATAGGCTTCAATGAAATGGTCGGTTCCCGACAATTGAACCGCTTCCTTGGATTTAATGACCAATGACATGGCGTTGGTTCCAATGGATTCTTCATTCATATATGCACCGGCTACCATTTTTAAATCAAAGGCTTCTGATAATATTTTTTCATCACCCATGGCGTTGAGAATGCAGCCATCTTTGTCAGTTAACAGGACAAAAAAATTATTGCCCCTGACGATACTCATCAGGTGTTCCATATAGGGAGAGGCGGTCAAGATCAGATCCCGGTTTTCAGTAAATTTCTGCTGCAGCTCGGAGGTATCGATCATTTTCTTGCTGTAGACCTGATTTTCCGTGATGCCGTATTGGAGGCACCGCTCCTTTGATTCTCTGATCAATTTTTGATAATTATTTTTATTCATGATTACTATCTCTTTTCATCTATTTTAGAGATCCACGTTTCTTTTTCCGTCCTGATTCGATGCCGCTAGGGACAGCGGATAAAATTTCTAACCCATAGGCAATCCGAACAGGATGGGGTATTGAAATCACAGTCATACTTGGTATCTTCCACCAGACTGCACCCGCCCCGCAAATCGCAATCGATACAGGACGGATATTGATTATTGTAGACCGTATTCCAAAAGTTCTGATATTCTTTTCCTTCAATAATCTCTTTTAATGATTTTTCTTTGACATTTCCAAAAGAATGTTTAATGACTCTTTTTTTATCCCCAAAAACATATTCATCATAACTGTTTGCCAGGCGGTAGCAGGACATCACCTCACCGGTGGCATCCACATAAATATACCCCTTATCGATAAAGGTACAGCGTCGCTCAGTTTTCAGTTCCATGTCAGGAATATTTATTTTGATGTCACGATAGGTAAAGATCTTTTCTAAATAGGCCTTGCCTTCCGGGTTTTCATAACGGGTATAAAAAATGTCGTCACAATCCTTTTCATTAATCGGCAGCAGATGAGATAAAGAAAGCCGATGAAAGCCATAATGTCGCATCATATCGAGGATACCAAACAATGCCTCGGCATTGCTTTTTGTGAGGACATAGGCAACCCCAACCTTTGGCGTAGATGAACGGGTCTTTTTATGATAAGCCTTAAAATACTCAAAGGTCTTGATCAGCTGATCCTTCACACCCTGGGTATCCTCATGATATTGATCCGCCGAGAAATAAACCTCGGTAAATTTTTCACAGAGGATTCTGGCATTTTCTTCGGTCATAATCCCATTGCTGGTTATTAACAGTTGATAGCCTTCAAATAATTCAACCGCTTCTCTAAATTTCGGGTAGATGGTTGGCTCGCCAATGCCACCAAAAAATACTTCTT
>JAKLQL010000491.1 GCA_022013395.1 Acetobacterium sp. | reverse complement strand
GCAACCCGATAACCCACGAAAGTTGCCGTGTTTACCGCGATTACCCCCGGTGCCGCTGCCGCTACCGCAATAATATCAATAATTTCTTTACTGTCAATCCAGTGATGTTTTTCCACCATCTCATATTCAATTAAAGGGACCATGGCATAACCGCCACCAAAAGTAAATAACCCAATTTTGAAAAAGGTCATAAATATTATTCTCAGCGATGCGGTTATATGTTCTTCTTTATTCAATGCTTTTCTCCTTAATGACGACCCATCCTAGATTTTCTTCAAACTGATTATGATCGCTGCAACACCAGAGTGCATAGTTATCCAGATAATCATATTTTTTTAGCACGACTGACTCAGTTTTTTCATCTTGATTGATTTTTATTTCGACGTCATCTGGGTAATGTCCCAATATCTTCGCGGCAAATGCATTCATCGGCAACCCAAAACCCTTGCCGGTGTATTTCATGAAACTTTCTTTAATAACCCAGAGATCATAAAACGCCTGTCGCTGTTGATCAGCTGGCAAGGAAAAAAGCCAATCTGATTCTTTTGTAGCAAAAAAACGCTTCGCCAGTTTAAGATTTGGCTCAGCCATCTTCTGGATATCTACGCCCACCGGATGAGAGCTCACCGCACACACTGCATAATCGCCCGAGTGGGAAAGATTAAAGTGGATCCCTGGACAACCCTGAATTCTCGGTTTTCCATGTTCGCCTTTAACAATCGTCAGTGGCTGGTTGATGTCGTAGTTTTGCCTGAGCGCTTTTCGAAGCAGCAGCTCTGCGCCCGTGGTCATGGCTTTAGCCTGTGCGGTTTTGAGTCGCCTAACTTTTTCCTGCCGTTCCTCAGAAATATCACTCAGATAGTTTCCAAGCAGCAGCGGATCAGACAACGGCAAAATGTTCATAATAAATATTTTTGTCTTTTTTTCTTCCAATGGCCCTGTTTCCTTGATCAAGGTATTTTATCCAGCTATGAAATGCACATTCGCAATGATATTTCACAACCATCTATTTTAATTATCTCTTGTTTTTTTAATATTTCATTTATGATTATACTATAAAAAGATAAACAATCAAGCTAGATCCATCTGGCTCCAATCCGAGTTCATTTCAACGAATATTAATAGATCTTCATAAGATTGCGCTAAAAAGCAGCCAAACAATGGGGTTCACATCGCTGGGCTGCTTCTTTGTTTATTATTTCTTTCCAATTAATTCGATAATTTCTTTGCGATTCTTTTCAAAAACGTCTTCTCGGATCGCTGAACATCCCCCGATATTTTTCTGGCCCTTTAACAATTTTTCAGCAAAAGCCATGCAGTTATTCTCACCGCAGTTTTTGCAATTGGTATGCGGCAAATATTCATAAATATCAAATACGCTGATTTCCTGGTTCCACATGGGCTCTCCCTGTTTTCTATCCTTAAATAATTATAACTCTGATCAGAAAAATTGATAAAACAAAACCTGCTTTTTAAGTTGTTTTAAAAAAGCAGGTCAGATTTCTTTTGGCAGAGGTAGCAGGATTTGAACCTGCGAATGATGGAGTCAGAGTCCATTGCCTTACCGCTTGGCTATACCCCTTTATTCATTTTCTGTCCCGAAGGTACGCTAAACATTTTATCTGAATTTATTTCGATTGTCAAGGAAAATGAATGGTCGATTTGTTATTTTATTACTTTTCTGTGATCCCAAAAACTTTTTTTGCATTTTCAGTCGTAATTTCGGAAACTTCCTCCAGGCTGATCCCCCGGATTCGGGCAATTTCTGCGGCTACCAAACGGACATAGGCCGGTTCGTTGCGTTTTCCCCGGTGGGGGGTAGGGGTCAGATAAGGACTGTCGGTTTCCACCAATAACCGATCCAGCGGCATCATGGCTACCACTTCTGGGAGCTTGCGGGCGTTGCTGAAGGTCAACGGCCCGGATATGGAAAGGTAAAAACCCATCTCCAAAAATACCTTGGCCATTTCCACCGAACCACTGTAACTGTGCATGATACCGCCGTATTCGGGTGCAAAATATTCTTTCAGGATTCGCACCATATCCTCCATGGATTCCCGGTTATGGATCACAATCGGTAATTTCACCTCTTTAGCAATGATCAGCTGGCGAATAAGCACGTCCTGCTGGACATCCCGTGGCGAATAGTCATAGTGATAATCCAGACCGATTTCACCAATGGCTACCACCTTGTCTTTTTTAGCCCATTCTTTTAACAGAGCATCGTGTTTTTGGGGCTGATAATCCTTAGCATCATGGGGATGGATTCCCACGGTAGCATAAACCATCGGGTATTTTTCGCTCATTTCCACCGCCCGATAGCTGGATGCCTCGTCAGCGCCGGGATTGATGATGATCTCAACTCCGGCGGCCCGAGCATTTTCAAGAACCGTTTCCCGATCCTCACTGAATTTTTGATCGTCGATATGTGCGTGGCTGTCGATTAACATAGCTGTAGCTCCTTTGCTTTTTTTATTAAGTCGTCTTTTGTATTTTCATAAACCTCATCGATGACGCCTTCTAGCAGCTGATTGAGAATCCTGCCGATTTCCGGGCCGTTTTCGATGCCCAACCCTATCAGATCATTGCCATTGACGGCCAGATCTTTAAGTGAAAAGCAGGCCTTTTCAGCAATGACCTCATCCAGTAATTGCTCCAGTCTTTTCAGGGCATCCAATCGGGTGTGATACTGGGGTGCCTGCGCCAGATTATCGCCCCGCTTGATCGCTAGCAGATCCCGAAACAATGGCTCCGACAGACGATTCAGCCAGCGCTTGATTATTTTTTTATCCGCATCAATCAGAGTATCGTGATATTTTACCAGTTTACAGACCTGCTCAATGGTTGCTTTGTCCATTTTCAGAGCGGTCAAGCGCTCTTGGGCCATTGCTTCAGACAGCTTGCTATGTCCTTTGAAATGGCCAATTCCCTTGTCATCCTCACTATAGGTTGCTGGTTTTCCCAGATCATGAAAAAGCATGGTCCAGCGCAACCGAGGTACCGGGGGCAGGGTTTCCAGCGCCACCGTTGTATGGGTCAGGACATCATAGCAATGATGAGGATTGTTCTGATCAAAACTTTTAGCCGCCAAAAGTTCTGGAATCACCACCCCCAGCACCGCAGTTTCTTCGAGGATAATGTCTTTGGCATTTTTTCCACAGATCAGTTTCGTCAATTCCACAGCAATTCGCTCGGTGGAAATTTCTCTGAGTTGTCCACAATTTTGCCGGATGGCCGCCCGGGTTTTACTTTCCAGTTTAAATCCAAGCGTTGCGGCAAAGCGCAAACCCCGAAGAATTCGCAGGGAATCTTCGGCCATTCTTTTTTGAGGATCGCCGACACAGCGGATAATCTGGTTTTTAATATCGGCCGCCCCACCAAACAAATCGATGAGCCCTTTCTGGGGGTGGTAGGCCAAGGCATTGATGGTAAAATCCCGCCTGGCCAGATCATCTTCGATATTTTTTGTAAAAGTTACCCTGTCAGGGTGCCGGCTGTCAGAGTATTCTCCCTCAATCCGATGAGTGGTTATTTCAATACAAAGCCCGGCGACGATTACCGTCACGGTGCCATGGCGAATACCGGTTTCAATCACTCTGTAGTCTTTAAAACATTGAATTATTTGATCCGGCCTGGCATCAGTGGTCATGTCAAAGTCGATGGGGGTTGTTTTCAGCAGATAATCCCGGACGCAGCCGCCGACAAGATATCCACAGAATCCACAGCTTTCCAGTTGCTTAAAGGCTGTTTCTACCGGAACCGGGAGGTTAAGCTTCATTACTTCCCAGACCGATATCGTCGGCGACTGCCCGCATTCCCAGGATCGTTTCCCTCATCAGGTCATCCAGCGAATACCCGGCCATTTCAGCTCCTTTGGTGACCACTTCACGATTAACCCCAGCGGCAAAATTCTGGGTTTTGAATTTCTTCTTGACCGACTTTACTTCCAGATCGTTGACGCTTTTGGATGGCCGCATATAGGCGCAGGCGGTGATCAACCCTGCCAGTTCATCGGTGGCATAGAGGATCTTCTCCATTTGGTGAGTAGGTTCCACATCAACACAGAGGCCGTAACCATGGCTAACAATACTTTTAATAAAGGCCTCATCGTAACCATTAGCCTGTAATATTTCTACCACTTTTACACAATGTTCTTCTGGATATTTTTCATAATCCAAATCATGAAGCAGCCCGACAATACCCCAATAGTCTGGGTCTTCTTGCTCCAATTTAGCAAAATGCGTCATCACCCCGGCGACTGCCATCCCATGGTTGATCAGGGATTCAGTTTCATTATATTCCTTTAACAGCGCCAGCGCTTTTTCGCGATCTAATTGTGTACTCATTGCATCTCCTCGATTCTTTTTTATTATTTGTATTCTAACACAGTTTATCAGCTTCAATCAAAATCAGTTTGAAATTTTTAGTTGTTATATTTTTTTGTAACGATCAAAGATTACGCGGATTGACAAAAAAGCCTTACAGTGTCTGAACCTTTCATTCACTGTAAGACTTGCTAAATTAAATTTATAACTCTTTATGATTTGTTAATACTTGGTAATGCTCAGCTCAAAAGGATTCCTGAAACAGCTTGTTAATCTGATCGGTCAGCGTTTTTTCGCCCACCGGGAAAAACTGATCATCGACCTGATTCACCGGCATGATTTCCATCAGGGAATTGGTGATAAAGACTTCGTCGGCTTCCAGCAATCGGTCTTTTGAATAATGCCCCTCTTCGATTGCTGCCATTCCCTTGCCTTTCAGCAACTGGATCACCTTATCTCTGAGAATCCCGGCCAACAGCCCGCAATCTAATGCCGGTGTATAAACCACCTGATCTTTGACAAAAAAGAGATTGGTCATGCAGCCCTCGGCCAGATGACCCTGGGTATTGCAAAAGATCGATTCGTTAAAGCCTCTGACTTTGGCCTCATTTAAGATCAGCAGATTTTCCAGATAATTGTTGGATTTAATGCTGACCAATAGTGATTTCTCATTGCGAACATAATCATTGGTGCAGATCTTCAAGCCTCGGGCAAACATCTCCTGATCATAATGATTTTCTCGGGCGGTGATCAGCAGGTTGTCGGCTTTGATTCCCTTACTGAGAGTAATCCGCAGCCCGCCCCGATCGATCCTGTTTTTTTCAATGATTTTTTCGCAATCAATCTGGATCTGATCCGGATCATTTTGTAAATGCAGCCCCATCACCAGCCCACTCTTTTTAAACCGCTCCATATGTTCATCAAAGAATACCAGCTTGCTATTTGCAACATTGATGGTTTCAAATACCCCATAACCGTAGAGAAACCCCTGATCCAGTGGCATCTGGCATTCGTTTGACAGGTTTCCGTTATAGCTGACGTAATCCATTGGGCTCCCCCTTGAATTTTTTATTTAGAAACTTCCGTAATTCAAAAATTCGTACAATAATTGCTTTGGCGCAAACAGACAACGTAGCTCACGCTCGTCTATTAATAGCGCTTTAATGCGTCCATCAGGGCTCGACCTTTATCGAAGGTTTCTTGATATTCAGACTCGTTGTCGGAGTCCCAGACAATTCCGCCGCCGACCTGAAAATAGCCTTTGCCATCCTTACAGACAATCGTCCGGATAACGATGTTGAGATCCAGATCACCATTGAAACCAATATAACCAATCGACCCGGTATAAATGTTTCGCTGGGTCGGCTCCAATTCATCAATAATTTCCATCGCCCGGATTTTCGGTGCACCGGTAATCGAGCCGCCGGGGAAGGTGGCTTTGACACAGTCGATGGCATCCAGATCGTCCTTTAATTCAGCGGTAACGGTTGAGACCAGGTGAAACACCGTCTGGTATGTTTCCAGTTTAAACAATTCCGGCACCTTAACCGTGCCGGTTTTAGCGATTTTTCCCAGATCATTTCGTTCCAGATCGACAATCATCAACAGTTCGGCTTTGTCCTTTTCGCTGTTGACGAGAGTATCCCGATTGGCGGCATCTTCCTCTGGGGTTTTGCCACGGGGCATGGTTCCTTTAATCGGTCGGGTTTCAATGTTTCGGCCCTGAACCAGAATAAAACGCTCCGGTGAACTAGAGACAATCTGACCTTCCCCAAAATCGATATAGCTGGCAAAGGGAGCTGGGTTGATTTTTCTCAGTTCACTGTATAGTTCCAATGGGCTGATCTGTAAATCAGCATTAAACCGCTGGGTCAGGTTAGTCTGGTAAATATCACCAGCCAGAATGTACTCGTGAACGGCATCCAGCGCCTTCATATATTCCAGTTTGGTGAAATTGCCACGGAATTCGACATTTTCATTGATTTTAAAGTCCGAACGGATTTCCACCTTGGGATCACCAACAAATTTTTCGGTTAAGCAGTTGACAATATCGGCTTCATTTTCATTAATTCCCAGGGCAGCCGCATAGGTTTTGTTTTCTTTATGATCAATGATCACAATCCCATCATAAAAACCCATAAAGCAATCAGGAATATTGACATCATCCACGGCGCTGCGGGGAAACTCTTCCAGATGATGACAGAGGTCATAGGAAAAATAACCCACCGCCCCGCCTAAAAAGGGAAACCGGGATTCATAATCCATCTGGTACTGTTTTAGCAGTTTCTGCAGTTCATCAAAGGGATCACCCGTAACCGTTTTCGTTTCGGCTTCTGTTTTCACGGTAATGGCGTCGGCTTTGCTGGTAAAGACCAGAAAAGGGTTCCCGCCAATAAAGGAATAGCGTCCCAGGCTGTCCGGGTCTCTTCCGCTGTCCAGGAAGAAACTGTAGGGCTCATCTTTAAATAAAAGATAGCTTTCAAAACTAGTTAAGTCGGTTTTTATTTCTTGTATTAGCATCTTGCACCATTCGCTTTTGTAGATTGAAAAAAGTTGTCCAATAATTCCATGCCCATTTCGGTGAGAATCGCTTCCGGATGGAACTGAACCCCTTCGATGTGATAGTCTTTATGTCGCAGTCCCATAATCTCATTGTCGTCGGTTGTGGCTGTGATCTCAAAAAAATCAGGGATCTCTTTGTTTTCCACCACCAGAGAATGATACCGGGTCACCTTCAGCGGATTATTTAGCCCTCCAAAAACGCCGGCATTATCATGGGAAATGGCATGAACCTTGCCATGAACTGGCTCCAGCGCTTTGGTAATCTTGCAGCCAAAGGCCTGACCAATGATTGGATGGCCCAGACAAATACCCAGGATCGGAATTTCGCCCTTAAAACGGTCCACAACATCCAGACAAATGCCGGATTCGTTGGGAGTGCATGGCCCCGGGGATAAAACAATCATGGACGGTGCCATCGCAGCAATCTCATCCAGCGTGATTTTATCATTTCTTTTTACAATCACCGTTTCATTGAGTCCTTCCAAATACTGGACTAAATTGTAGGTAAAAGAATCATAGTTGTCGATCATTAGAATCAATTTTTATACCTCTTAGTATTAATCATTTTGTGCAGTATTGTATCATACTCCGAGGTGTCAGCACAATGAATTATGACTGGAATATTTGGTGTGAATTTTTATCATTCCCCTAGGTTTTGATCGCTACCTTCGCTAGAATTTACTCCCTCTCACTTCCAATAGTTTTGGTGATGCTTAAATTTCTATTATAATGATTATCGGTCAAATTGAATCTCAATTTGACAAGCGCATCTTTTATATGCTATCATTTTCCCAAGTGAATAAAGCTTTTTTGGTGCCTTGTAAAAGGAGAATAGGGAAACAGGTTAAAATCCTGTAGGGACCCACCACTGTATTGTTGGAGCACTTGTCATCACCACCTCACGGGAAGGGACAAACTGCGATGAAGCTAACTCAGGAGACCTACCAGAAATGATTCCATTTGAACGACGGTAAAGTTTGCATCTGTATTGGGTGTGAACTTTTTTTGTTTGAAGGTGACAGTTTGTCTTCAGCGTCTTTTCATCCCACTTAAAATGCTTTATAATAAAAATTAAGGAGTTCTAAATGAAAATCAACACCCGACAATTAGTCTTTATGGCGCTTTTAATTGCCCTCTCTTTTGTGGGCGCTCAATTAAAAGTTTTTGGCACCATTGCCTTCGATTCTCTACCAGCCTTTTTAGGCACTCTATTGATGGGTCCTGTGGCGGGCGCAATTATTGCTATTATTGGTCATCTTTTGACCGCACTCACCTCCGGGTTCCCGATGACCTTACCCGTTCACCTTGCTATTGGGCTGGGCATGGGACTAATCATGGTTGCTACCTGGTATACCTATGTTTTCGTTAAAAAAATCGCCAATGATATCGTTGGCCTGATTGTCAGTGTCATTGTTGCCGCCATCTGTAACGGACCGATTCTGCTGTTACTCTGTTCACCACTGCTGGTACCGATGTTAACCTGGCCTGGTCTGATTGCGATGATATTTCCGCTGGCACTGGTTGGCGGAATCAACGCCCTGATTGCTGCCACCGTCTTTAAAGCCCTGCCGGAATCGGTTAAAAATCAGGTATCTTCTGCAACCACTACCAAAGCATAGTCAGGAACCAAATTAAAAGCCAATCAACTAAACACAAAAACTACAACAGAGCAATTATTGCTCTGTGAATTATTTAAAAACGAATCCCCGAAAGGAGGATCATATGAAAACCTATCAATATCGTGATCTGTCAGTCATTGAATTTCCCGATTCCCTTCTGGTCACCGCCTGCGACAGCAGCGGTGGTGTCGGGGAAAAGCCCGGGGATGAATTGTGTGTGCCCACCAAGTACATCGCTATTTTTGCCGCCCGGGTTTGTCTTTTTGAACTGCTAGCCTGCGGCGCCCAGATTATTGGCCTCTCCAACACCATCGTCGGAGAAATGTTTCCTACCGGGGAAGCTCTAATTCAGGGCATTCACGAAGAACTGGAACGGGCTGGCATTGAGAATCTACCCATTAACGGCTCCACCGAAGAAAATTTCAAAACCTGTATGACTGGCTTTGGCATCTTTGTCATGGGAAGGACTGATGCCCTGCGCATTACGCCCTCTGTTACTGGTGATATGGTGATCTGCATCGGTCAACCAAAATACGGCGCTGCCCTCATTGTTGATGGTGATTCAAAAATTGCCGACTATCAGGATCTAAGAACCTTAGTTGAAAATGCTGGTGTTAATGAGATCATTCCCTGTGGTTCCAAAGGGATCTTATACGAAGCCGCGAAACTTGCCACCATTCATCATCGCCAATTTGAAGCAGTACCCAATGATCTGAATATGGTGGATTCTGCCGGTCCGGCCACCACGGTGATTGCCAGTATCAAGCCTTCAGCCTTACCAGAACTCACTGCTATCTTTAAGGAAAAACTAACCCTCATTGGCTATCTTAACTAACCAATTTTCAAATAATAAACGCCCCAAACAAAAATACTTAACTAAAAAAAGACCACCTAGTATCAGGGTGGTCTCTTTTTTAAGGGGAGGGGTAATTATATATTTTAGTCTCTCCAGACGTCACAAAAATCCAGAAAAAACATAAAACCTAGGGTTTGAATATCATATATAGGATACTCACTATTTTGAATTTCTTATGTTCACCACCTGAATTTTCATTCAAGGTGATTAAGTTTGCATCCGCGTTTGTCTCTGATTGCTCTTTGGCCGTTTTCTCATCGCACTCCGGCACTTTGATAAAGCGATTAATCAGAAAAGCGACAATAATACCAAAAGCAGTTTCTAAAAGCCTTAGTGTTGCCAGCATATAACTCCCCATATCCTGAGGATAGGTGGTCATTACGCTGAGAAACATCACGCAGGCAATGACAATGGCATCAGCCTTATTGAAATTATTACACAAATAGATCAGCGACAAGATTCCTAATGGAATAACCGCCACGTACGCAAAGTGAAAAGGGATTAAATTAGCAACAAAAATGCCCAAGATCCCTGCTGCTCCACCAATAATGGTACCTAATATCCGATTCCAGCCTGTTTCAATGGAATTTTCAATACTTGGACCCATGGTAAGCACGGCTGCAATTGCAGCAAACAATGGGTTAAACTCCGGTCCCATCATTGCGAATACTACCACACAGATAAATACCGCCAGCACCGTTTTTATGTTTCTCATACCAAGAGATGGCAGATTACATAATTTCATGATATTTTTGCTCCAATTTTTTATTTAACTTTTGC
>JAKLQL010000490.1 GCA_022013395.1 Acetobacterium sp. | reverse complement strand
CTTGCAACAACGGGACAGACCGCGATGATCTCGACAACCGGTGATCAGGTAAGTTGTCGCCTGCAGCCAGCCGCCGCAGATGGTGTTATTCAGCAAATTATTCGCTTTAAATTTCATCATTATCAGTCAAAATAAAAGAAGGTATCGGATAAAATATTCTGCAGCATAATGCGTCAGATTGTTTGATCCGGTACCTTCTTGTGTTATCATGAAAACATTACTTTTGATTGAGTGGCAGAAATAACCCTAACAAAGTCCATCTGCCACTCATGACATCACAGAGAGGTTGTAGCCCCACTATAACAGTTTATATGATAACGATTTTTACGGATAATTGCAATCCCATTTCGCAAATTTTATATGATCAGACGCTTAACGATCTTCAGTTCCACCAGCTTACATGCAGCTGTGGCTGTTCAGGGGGTCTTTCTGTCCATGGCTACTACCGGCGCAGCATCAAGGTTGGAGATTGCCTGGTGCCACTGCGGATCTGTCGGGTGAAATGTGCCGTTTGCAAAAGAACCCATGCCCTGCTGCTGTCATCGATCGTCCCTTATTCTCAGATTAGTCTTTCCGGGCAGATCCGAATCCTTTCCTGTTATGAAGCTTCTGGTGACTTCGCTGCGATTATGAACAGTCATCCGGCGATTGATGAAAGCAATATCCGGCATGTGATTCGCCAGTATCGTTGCCACTGGCGCCAGCGGCGGCTTGCCATCGGGCTGACACTTTCGATGACCCGTCACTTCATCAGCCAGTGTTTTAAAGGCTTCGGCCGACAGTTCATGCAGATTAAACCGACACCGAATGTTTTCTTTCCAGAACCCACATAAGCTGACACGATCCCTCCGACATTTTTTCATATAATGGATGAAAAAACCAAGGAGGTTTCAACCATGAACCAGAATAAAGCTCAGGCAGTTGCGCTGATGCGCTATGCTGTCATCGCTCCCCTTATTTCAGGCCTTTCTGATGCGTATCCGTCCAACGAGGCTTTCTTTCGTGACGCTTCCCTTAAAGGGGTGCTGCTGGCCGACGGATCAACCCGGCACTTTGCACCACAAACGATCAAGTACTGGTACCGCAATTATCTGAATCAGGGCTTTGATGGCCTGCTCCCTTCGTCCCGGTCGGACAGTGGCCAGCCACGCAAACTGGATGACGATCTTCAGGCCCAGATCCGGTATCTGAAAGAAAACTATCCGCGGATGTCGGCGGCGGCCATTTTCCGCCAGCTTCGTGAGAACGGCAGCGTTACCGCCGGCCAACTGTCGGAATCGACGGTTAACCGTTTTGTCAGACAGCTGGCGCTGGAGATGAAAACCACCACCAATCATGACATGCGACGCTATGAACGCCCGCACATCAATGAAGTCTGGTGCGGGGACAGCAGTGTCGGTCCCTATCTTAAAACGCCGGACGGAAAGAAGCACCGGGTTTTCATTATCGCCCTGATTGATGACGCCAGCCGCCTGATTGTCGGGATTGATGTTTTTTTCAATGATAATTTCGTGAACCTGATGTCGGTCATGAAATCAGCGGTCGCCCGGTATGGTCGTCCGCAAATCTACAACTTTGACAACGGCAGCTCCTTTAAAAACAAGCAGATGGAGCTGCTGGCAGCCCGTACCGGTTCGGTGCTTCACTATAACCAGCCTTATACGCCGATCCAGAAGGCCAAAATTGAACGGTGGTTTCGCACCATGAAAGATCAGTGGCTGGCCAGTCTGGATATCCGCGATTTCACCTCGCTTTCGGGACTGCGTGACCACCTGCGGGCTTATGTCCTGCGCTATAATCAGACCCCGCATTCATCGCTTAAAGGCCTATCGCCCCAGGATCGCTTCTTTTCAGAACCCCAACACATCCGTCGTCTTTCCGATGAAGAAATCGAAAAGCATTTTCTGCTGGAGATCGAACGCCGCGTCTCCATCGACAGCGTCATCACCATTGATCAGGTGGAATACGAAGTGGACTGCCGTTTTGCCAGGCAGCGGATATGTCTGCGCTATTCTCCGGACATGGAAAAAATCTTTATCGCTGAAGCGGATGGTACTCTTACGCCCATCCGCCTGCTCAACAAACACGAAAATGCCTTTGTCAAACGGGAAAACATCCATTTATGCCGGGGTGATGCATCATGAACTATACCGCACGCTATGGGCTCGAATTCAACCCCTTTCTGAAGAATTCAAAAGAGATCCTGGTCGATACCAGCGAATACCGGGAAACCCGTTTTCGTCTCGATTATCTGGTTAAAACCAGAGGCTTTGGTCTGCTCACCGGCAGCCCCGGACGGGGAAAAACCACGGCAATCCGTAACTGGGCCGCTGGTCTCAATCCTTCCTTATTCAAGGTCATCTACTCCAGTTTTTCCACCCTGACCCCTAATGACTTCTATCGCCATCTGGCGACCGAATTCGGGGCTCAGCCGTCTT
The DNA here is from genome assembly GCA_022013395.1 of Acetobacterium sp. Taxonomy (GTDB): domain Bacteria; phylum Bacillota; class Clostridia; order Eubacteriales; family Eubacteriaceae; genus Acetobacterium. The sequence goes on along the minus strand of JAKLQL010000490.1, from coordinate 1,089 downwards.
ACCGGAAACCCGATAATTTCCGGATTATACAGGAGGAAATCACCCGTCTTGCCCTTGAAAAGCGCAAAACGCCGGTCATCATCATTGATGAAGCCAACCATATCAACAGCGCCATCTTAAATGATCTGAAGATTCTCTTCAACTTCGAGATGGATTCAAGAGACCGGGCGGCCATCCTGCTTGCCGGTCTGCCGGCCCTTAATTCAACCCTGCGCCTGGGGATTCATGAACCCCTCCGCCAGCGCCTTGTCATGAATTATGATCTGGGTGGCTTGACCGGTGAGGAAGGCCGAACCTATGTGATCGATAAACTAAAAGGTGCCGGCTGCCATCAGCCTGTTTTTGAAGAAAATGCCCTGCAGGCCATTCTTAACGCAGCTGACGGTACGCCACGGATGATCAACAAGTTCTGCAATGCCAGTCTGCTGATCGGCGAAAGCCATAAAGCGGCCACCATAAATGCCGATATCGTGATGCAGGCCATTAACGATACCGAGCTTTAGGAGGGCAGGCATGACTTTTGATTACTGTTGTTCTAAAAACCTGTCAGGGATTGCGTCCTGGAAAGGACAGGTTAGTCTGATCACAACCGTTAACCCCTATGAGCTGACCGTGACCGCCCGAAACAGCTCTTTTCATATCATTTGCGGCACCTATTCCCACGGCCACTTTTTATGCATCCCGGATCTGGGGGTATCGACCCCGCTTGCCAGTTTAAACGATACCTTCTGGAATCTGGAACGGCTTACTATGAATAATCCGGATTTATCAGAACCCGATGCCATCAGCATCATCTGTGCTTTAAAAGCCCTTAAATCCCATCTCGCCATCTGATTAAAAGCAGGGAAACCTGCTTTTTTAGATCTTTTAATTTGCTCCATTAATATCGCTGTTTATTTAATCTGCCGAATCAGGTGTTTATAATATGCTTTATTAGATCTTTTTTCCGCTATTCCGGTTAAAATAAAATGCCGGATGGTGGTGCTTTTAATTTGACGGACAACACCCCTGTAACCTCAAATTTCTTCAAACATTGATTCAGCCGATCGGACTGAATTGCTCGGTGTCGGATAAAACTATTGATAAAGT
>JAKLQL010000489.1 GCA_022013395.1 Acetobacterium sp. | reverse complement strand
TTTGACCTGGATGGAACGCTGATTGATTCAAAGGATAGCATTCGTTGTTCATTTGAATACGCACTAAAAAAGATGAATGTACTGAATCCGGAGATTTCAGATATTAATTCTTTAATCGGGCCTCCGATGCTCACAACTTTTCAGGAGGTTTATGGCTTTTCGTTAACTGAAGCAAGAAAAGGTTATGAATTTTATTTGGAAGAATATGTTCTCAATGGACAGATGTATCGAGCGCAATTGTATAAAGACGTTAAGGAAACGGTCGATGCTCTTTACAAAAGTGGCTGTTTTTTGGGAGTGGCCACAACAAAAAATGAAACAAATGCCCGAAAAATCATTGAGCATCTGAAGCTAAACATTGAAATTGCAAGGGTTTACGGAACCTATAATGATGGCACCCGCAGCAATAAAAAAGAAATTATTACCAACCTACTGGAAGACAATGATGTGATGGATTTAGCCGACGTATTAATGGTTGGTGACCGCCATTATGATATCATCGGCGCCAAAGAAGTGGGCATCGATTCGGTGGGAGTCACCTATGGCTGTGGCAGTGAAGACGAACTGCGACAAGCCGGAGCTACCCATCTGATTACCAGCTTTGGCGAATTATTGGAGATTATCGAATAGGAGGAAACAATGGAATCAAAAAACATTAATTTGGAACGGACAGCATTAATTAAAGGTGATTTGAAATTCACAAATTTTGGCCAGATTATTAAGTCCAACCTTTTCAAAAAGTTGATTAAAACCTTTATTGACGAACTCACCGTAAAAAAATCCTATCTGTTAAAGACCTTGGAACCTTTTGAAAATCAAAAGGGCGAATTCAATGAAAGTGCCTTTATCGATTTTGTTTATCTGCTCAATATTAATTCATTGGATGAGATCATCCGCTCGGGGTATTTTGATATTCAATTTACCTATGAAGAGTATTCACAACTCTTTTTGGGTTTTCTGGAAGGCTTTTACAACTACTGGCGAAGTATTCAGCGATTTATGATTAAAACCGATGAATACAGTCCTGATGAAAACACCAAGCGTTCGAAGGCTTATTCGCTAGCCTCAAACAATGATGCCTTTAAAAAAATGGTTTTGGATCTCTATCGTAATATCCATTTTAATGTTACGGGAAAAAGTGTCAGTATTTATCGTCAACTGCCCAGTGGTGCCCAGGTAGCATTTTTAGCCGATAAATTTGAATTTGATCGTGGGGTTAAAAGTAAGAATGATTCACTTTACAATGTTCCCTATGTCTGGGAGGCGATCTTTGAACCGCCGGTCATTGTCTAGACCCAGTCCAGCAAACGGGATGGCATCTTTCCGGTAAAGGACAAACGGATTTTACAAAAATTTTATCTCGACTGTGATGAATGGTTTGCGATTCCTATGAAAGTAGGCCGTTTGCTTGCCATCGTTTATGTTCAAAAAGAATATCTGGCGCTTGGGGCAGGCTTATTCAACCTTTTTGAAATGGCAACGCCTGAAGAATTCACAAAAGAAAAACCAGCTGCAGTTGTTTTCTTTGGCTTGGACGAGGTACTTTTTGAAGAAGATGAAAAATTGGGATTTGTAACCAAAGAAGATGATGTATACTATGGCCTGATTCCCGACCTGCCACAGATTGACTACTTTGGTTATATGAAAAAAATGATGCTAACCCTTCATAATATTATTCAGATTGAAATGAAAGCCATGCCAGTTCATGGTGCCTTTGCAAAAATCCGAGTTGGCGGGAAAAAATCTGCTAATGTTATGTTGATCGGTGATAGTGGTGCTGGAAAATCGGAAACCCTCGAAGCCATCAATAAGCTACCCAAAGAGCTGGCTTGCGATTTTGACATTCTCATTGATGACATGGGCTCGCTCCATTTTAACAAAGAAGGCGAATTGATGGCAGTGGGAACGGAAATCGGAGCGTTTGTTCGTCTGGATGATCTCCAGCCGGGATACGCCTATAGCACCATGGACCGGAGTATTTTTATGAATCCGAATATTGTCAATGCCCGGGTCATTGTTCCGCAAATGTCCTATGAAGAAATCTCAAAATCGACGCGAGTGGATTTTGTTTTCTATATTAATAACTATGAAGAAATTAGCGAAGCGGCACCACCGATTGAGTTGTTTGATGATTTAGATGAAGCCTATGCGGTTTTTTCTGAAGGAAAACGAATGGCAAAAGGGACAACCGGTGAAGTTGGGATTACCACTACTTATTTTGCTAATCCCTTTGGTGCCGTGCAATTAAAAGAAGAACATGAAAAAATCGCCAAGAAAACTTTCAAGAAAATGAAGGAAACCGGGGTTCAAATTGGGATGATCCGAACCCAGCTGGGGATCCCCGGGTATGAACAGGATGGTCCATTCCTGGCGGCACAGGCGCTCATTCAATTTATTGATGCACTCAACAAGTTAGATTGATTAAATATGTTTGCATTCGGTCAATCTTGGTATATAATATAAAGTAAGTTTATAATCATTATAAAGGAGGAAAAAATGGGTAAATTACAAGGAACACAAACATTACTTAATTTAATGGCATCTTTTGTAGGTGAATCTCAGGCAAGAATGCGCTATACATTTTTTGCATCAATTGCCAAAAAAGAAGGTTTCGTTCAAATCAGCGAAATTTTCACCGAAACAGCGGGCAATGAAAAAGAACATGGTGAATTGTTCTACAAACACATCGCTGCTAATGAATATACGACTGGTAATGCAGTTGAAATTCCGGTTAATGCAACCTTCCCGGTCGCGCTTGGGGATACCAAAAACAATTTATTACATGCAGCTTCCGGAGAAAATGAAGAATGGAGCGAACTCTATCCGAAGTTTGCCGAAATTGCAAAACAGGAAGGCTTCGACGAAATTGCTGAAACGTGGCTCGAGGTCATCGTTGCTGAAAAAGCTCATGAAACCCGCTATTTAAAACTGGCTGCAAACATCGAACTAGGGAGAACCTTTAAGCGGTTCAGCGACGTTAAGTGGAAATGCGGCAATTGCGGTTACATTTATGAAGGTGCAGAAGCACCAGAATTATGCCCCGCCTGTAAACATGCGCGGGACTATTTTGAATTATTTGCAGAAACCTATTAAAAAATAGAGAAATAGAAAACCAATAAAAAAGAAACGGATTGCGATTGCAGCCGTTTCTTTTTGTTTTCAGTACTATTTAGAATAACTTATTTTTCAAAAGGGAACTGGTACTGATCCAGACCAAGTTCGGCCTTAATATCCAGAATATCTTTGATCAAGGCATCGTTAACCGGGGTACCCTTGTCTTTACGATCCAGCCAGGCATCATATTCTTTTTCGCCAGCAGTGTAGATTCGTTCCTGGCCGGGCATTTTATCGGATGCGCGCAGGTCTCTTAGAATATCACCAGTGATTTTCTTAAAGGATTCGGGTTCGGTAAAGTTTTCGATGTTGATGGCAATAAAGAAATGTCCCAAATGGTAGGGTTGAGCCTTACCGTTGGCGTCAAAACCCAGCAGTCCCTTTAAAAACGAGCCAGTCTGGAGAGCGGATGATAAAATCTCCACAAAGGTGGCATAACCATATCCTTTATAACCGCCGGTGTCTTCGCCGATGCCGCCCAGAGGTGTCAGGGCCGCTTCGCCTTTGACAAGGTCGATGAGAATCTGCTTGGTATCAGTCCGGCTGTTGCCCTGGCGGTCGATGACCCAACCATCGGGAAGGTCTTTGTTTTCGCGATCGTAGACTTCGATTTTTCCTCGTTGGGAGACGGAAGTGGCACAATCTAAAACAAAAGGAAAGGGTTCGTCACTGGGCACGCCAACGGTAATCGGGTTGGTTCCCAGCATGTTTTCAACCCCAAAGGTTGGGGCAATGGATGGTCGGGCATTGGTGCCGGTCATCCCGATCATGTTATTTTCGATGGCCATCAACGGATAGTAACCAGCAAAACCGTAGTGGGTGGAATTTCGGACCACGGTCATCCCCATGCCATAAACCTTAGCCTTATCAATGGCCATCTGCATGGCTTTTTTAGCAATCACATGGCCCATGCCATCGTGTCCGTCAATCACGGCGGTGGTGAAGGTGTCTTTAACGATTTCAAATTCTGTCACCGGATTTTGGATGCCTTGTTTAATTCGATCATAGTAAATCGGTTTTAACCGGCCGATGCCGTGGGAATCAATCCCCCGTTTATCGGAGGTAATCAAGATATCGGCACAGATTTTGGCGTCTTCTTCGGGAACCCCGATACCTTTTAAGGCATCAGTCATGAATGCTTCCAAAATGTCAAAGGGGATACGGTAGGTGGTTTCGTCTTTCATCAATAATTCTCCTTGTCTGATTCTCTTTATATTTATTGGGTGATAACAATTTTGTCAACATAAGATGAGGTGGCAGCGTGAAGGGCTCCCACATAATCGCAGCGCAGGCTGATGATGTCGCCAACCTGATAGGTTAGCTCGGCGTCGGTGACGTCGATAACCAGATGGTCGGAACTGGAACCGACGATAGTCAGTCCGGGAAGAATGGGGAAGATGTGGTCAGTGTCGGTGTCCTGGCGCCCCAGACCGCAGATAGCCCGCCGCCGGATACCCTTGTCCTCAAAGTCCGGGATTTCCCCAAAGGCGTTGCGGCCGATTTCGCCCACCGGGTAGGTGGGCTTGTCTTGAAGTTCCAGGATTTCCACATCCAGAATAAAGGCGTCCTGATGGAGGTAATCATAGCAGTGATAATAGGCGGATTCCCGGCCAAATAGGATCACATCCCCCAGTCGGAGGTTGTTGATTTCAGCAGGCAGCGTTTCATTATCAACCAGATAATAGGCGCTGGAATTACCGCCGGAAATGATCTCGCAGGGGATCTGATATTTTTCTTCAAGAATGTCTTTGACTTTGAAAAAGGCCCCAAAGGTCTGGGGGGTTGGAATGGTAGCACCGACGCAGGTAGCGTTGGTGGCAATACCACGCAGACTAATGTTTTTCATCGTACTAATTTCCTCAAGATCCTGATCCAGTTTTGCGAAGGAGTCCGAAATTAGCGCTTCAATTTCGGCGTTTGTCGGATTGCCGTCGCCGATAAAAAGACCTTCACGAAGATCGCCAAGGTCAAGCATGTAAAGAATATCATGGGTTTTCCCTTGGGCTTTGGCCGCCTGGTTTAAGAGTCGGATGGTTGTGATTTCGCTATTTAAAGATAAGTTTGCATAAGCAACGGCATGATTAACCTCACTAGGCATGGGAACCCGGATCAGCCATTTTTCACAGGCCAGGGGGGACAGATTTTTAAGGTTTTTAATGCGGGAATCGCCAATCGAGGTGGCCCCCCCGTCTAAAAAAGCCTGGGCAATTTCCAGGTTGCCGCCGGTACACTTGGTGACTGCGGTGACCTGAACCCCCAGTTTTTCGGTTCGTGTGATAATGGCTTTGGTATTTTCAATGATTTTTTTCTTGTTGATTTTAAGTAAGGGATACATAAATGCTCCTTTGCAGTTTTCTGTGGTACAGTATATCATAAGCGAAAAAAAAGCACAAATCATTGACAGGATATCCGCCCTTATTTATAATGAGGGATGAAGATCGTTAGGAGACAAGAAAAAGTTCGTCCCTTATAGGGAACGGATTTTTTTTTCGCAGCCGAAAACTGTCTGTGAACCAGCAAAATGGAGAAAAATCTGTTAGCAGGTTGTTTGATATAAAGAAAAGTTACCGACGAGCAAATGGAGGAAATATGTCAACATATGAGCATAAAAGAATAGAAGAACAGTGGCAGAAGTATTGGGAAGAAAATGAGACCTTCCGGATGGAAGAAAACTCAAAAAAAGAAAAATTCTACGGATTGGTTGAGTTTCCTTATCCATCAGGCGTGGGGCTCCACGTTGGTCATGTTCGGGCCTATACATCCCTGGAAGTCATTGCCAGAAAACGGCGCATGGAAGGCTTTAACGTCCTCTTTCCGATTGGCTGGGATGCCTTTGGTTTACCCACCGAAAACTACGCCATTCAAACTGGGCGTCATCCCCGGGAAGTGACTGATGAAAACATAGCGGTATTTACCAATCAGTTAAAACGGATTGGTTATGCCTTTGACTGGGATAAAGAGATCGATACCACCGATCCTAAATATTATAAATGGACCCAATGGATCTTTTTACAATTATTCAAACATGGACTGGCATTCAGAGACCGTACCTATGTTAATTTCTGCAATGGCTGCAAGGTCGTGCTGGCCAACGAAGACTTCCGGGACGGCAAGTGTGACCGCTGTGGCAGTGAAGTCGTTCAAATGGAAAAAGACGTTTGGTTTTTAAAAATTAGAAACTATGCCGAGGAACTATTAAAAGGTCTGGATGACGTGGATTATCTGCCCCGGATCCGCTTGGAACAGGAAAACTGGATTGGTAAATCGGTAGGAGCCGAGGTCGACTTTACCATCGCCGGCTACGACAAAGAGCTACGGGTATTTACGACCCGACCAGATACCTTGTTTGGTGCCACTTTTATGGTTATTGCGCCGGAACATCCGCTGATTAACGACCTTGCTGAATCGATTACCAATATGGCTGAATTGGTGGATTATCAGGAGCAGGCCAAACGAAAAACCGAATTTGAACGGGTGCAGCTGGCCAAGGATAAAACCGGGGTCCGAATCTTAGGCATTCAGGCCATAAATCCGGTGACCAATACCGAAATCCCTATTTTTATTGCCGACTATGTTATGATGGGTTATGGTACCGGCGCCATTATGGCAGTTCCCGGCCACGATACTCGAGACTGGGATTTTGCCAAGAAGTTTGACCTGCCAATTATCGAAGTTATCAAAGGCGGCGATGTAACTGAAGCGGCGTATACCAATACCGATAGCGGTGAAATGGTCAACTCCGGCTTCTTAAATGGCATGGAAGTCAAGGATGCCATTCAAAAAACCATTGATTTCCTGGAAAATGAAAAACTGGGCAAACGAACCATTAATTATAAAATGAAGGATTGGGCCTTTAATCGTCAGCGTTATTGGGGCGAACCGATTCCGATTGTTCATTGTCCCAAATGTGGGATGGTACCAGTGCCGGAAGATCAACTGCCGCTGGAACTGCCAATGGTGGAAAGCTATACCCCCACTGATACCGGCAAATCACCGCTGGCCAACATTCCGGAGTGGTACGAAACCACTTGTCCAGTGTGCGGTGGACCAGCCGAACGGGAAACCGATACGATGCCTCAGTGGGCCGGTTCCAGCTGGTACTTCTTGCGGTACTTTGATAACAAAAATGACGAAGTCTTTGCTTCAGAAGAAAAACTGAAATACTGGATGCCAGTGGACTGGTACAACGGCGGGATGGAACATGTCACCCGACATCTGCTCTATTCACGGTTCTGGCATCAATTCCTCTTTGATATCGGCGTTGTGCCCGTGCGCGAGCCTTATGCTAAACGAACTGCCCAGGGCTTAATCCTTGGCAACGACGGCGAAAAAATGTCGAAATCAAAAGGCAATGTGGTTAACCCCAACGTGATTATTGAGGAATTTGGGGCAGATACCCTAAGAACCTACAT
>JAKLQL010000488.1 GCA_022013395.1 Acetobacterium sp. | reverse complement strand
TCAGGGCTTCGGCTACAAAAGAGCCCACCCCGCCAACACCGAACAAAATGACGCGCGAATTTTTTAGAATTTCCAAACCAGATGTTCCAATTAATTTTTCAGTTCGGTCAAAAATTCCTGATTCTACTTTCATCTTTACATTCTTTCTGGAGCAGATACTCCTAAAATGCTCAACGCATTTTGAATCACTTGTTGGGTTGACTCAATTAATGCAACTCTGGCTTTCATTAGCGCTTTATCCTCAACACGAACGTGGCAGGCATTATAGAAACTATGGAATGCTGCGGCCAGATCGATGGCATATCGGGTAATTCGGCTGGGATCCAGTTTATCTTCGGCAGTCAGAATTTCATCGGGGAAATTAGACAGGATTTCCATCAGGTTCAATTCTTCTTTTTCAACCAACTGGCTGTAATCAAGCGAAATCGTCTGATCCAGTTCTTCAGTCATCTGGCGAATAATGCTGCAAATTCGTGCATGGGCATACTGGACATAAAACACGGGGTTATCGTTGGATTGCTCAATCGCCAGATCCAGGTCAAAGTCGAAATGACTGTCTGGTGAACGGAGATTAAAAAAGAATCGGGTGGCATCTACGCCCACCTCATCAATCAGATCCGTTAAGGCAATGGCTTTTCCCTGACGTTTTGACATCCGGGCCACTTCACCATTTCTTAGCAGTCTAACCAATTGCATGATGACCACATCAAAATTTTCGGCATCAATTCCCACCGCCGTTAACGCGCCTTTAAGTCGCGCCACATGGCCGTGATGATCGGCACCCCAGACATTGATGCAACGATCAAAGCCGCGGTTAATAAACTTGTCCATGTGGTAGGCGATATCGGCCATAAAATAGGTGGGCAGACCATTGGCGCGGATTAATACATCATCCTTATCGGAACCGAAGTCAGTGGCCTTAAACCACAAGGCACCCTCCTGTTCGTAGGTGAAACCACCTTTACCTAAAAGTTCAATGGTCTTCTGAATGGCGCCGCTGTCATATAGGCTTTGTTCCGAAAACCAGACATCATAACGGATGCCATAGGCTTCCAGATCGCTTCGCATTTGGGTGAGGTTTTTATTCAAAGCATAATCAATAAGGATCGGTTTTCGTTCTTCCAGTGTCATTGATCGGTGGACATCACCATTTACTTCAATAAAAACTTTCATATGTTCGGTAATATCTTCGCCCTGATAACCGTCCTCAGGAAAGGGAATCGCTTCACCCATTAATTGTCGGTAGCGGGCATCCAGGGAATCCCCAAATTTGACAATCTGGTTCCCGGCGTCGTTGATATAAAACTCCCGAGTTACCTCATAGCCGGTCCAGTCGGCAACCGCTGCTAAAATATCGCCAATGGCACCACCTCTGGCATTACCCATGTGCATGGGGCCGGTGGGATTGGCGGAAATAAATTCCAGATTGAATTTTTTACCGGCATTTTTCTGACTCCGGCCATAATCGGCTTTCATGGTTGCCACTTCAGCTAAGACGGCATATTGCCAATACGGTTTCAGCTTGAAATTAATAAAACCCGGTCCGGCTATTTCGATGGACTCGATGTAGGTATCTGCTGTGTTCATATTAGCGACTAATGTTTCAGCAATAAAACGCGGCGCTTTTTTAGTCTGCTTGGGAAGCTGCATGGCAATATTGGTGGAATATTCCCCGTGTCCTTTTTCTCTGGGAATTTCCAGAAAAAGATCGGGCATGGTTTCTATGGCTAGGGTTCCCGATTCCACCACTTGATTAAGGGAGTCTCCTATGATTTGTTTTATTTGTTCGGTGATCTTTTCACGTATGTACATCCTTAATTTCCTCTCACTCTTCTATTTATTCTCAGCTAATTGCACATTTCTATTTATTCTCGGTCAGGTGAAATTTAAAGGAGAAGCGCGACCGGCGCTTCTCCTGTGATTGGCATTACTGCCATTTTTATTGGGTAATCTTGATGTTCAGGATATTCTGAGAATTGGTAACGCCTTCGATTTCGATGTTATAGTCGATTGATACCTTGGTCGGTTCTTTATCCTCATTATAATTTACAAATACATCCTTGGTTAAAATCCCCAT
>JAKLQL010000487.1 GCA_022013395.1 Acetobacterium sp. | reverse complement strand
TGGGGATAACTTGTCGATATTTTTCAACTTTCCGTTTATTTTCATCTTTTTTTGTTGGTAAAACTTTTTTAAGTTATCAACAATTATTCTTATAATTTGCTTGATTTATTTGGCTATTCACATTAAAATAGATTCTCTGTGCATAAGTTAGAATTTTATCCACAATGACACGACTTAAATTTATTAGAAATTGGAGGTTCATTTAATGGACACTTCCTTTAAAAAAATATGGGATGCCGCACTTGAAATTATCAAACCGGATATTAGTCCAACCAGTTTTAACACCTGGTTTTTAAAAATAAAACCCATAAACTACGTTAACAACACCTATTATTTTTTATCAGAAAATGAATTCGAAAAAGGAATTTTAGAAAGTCGGCATATTCCTTTAATAACGAATGCTTTAGCCGAGGTTACCGGAAAAACCGGCCAAGTTAAAATCGTTTTAAAAGAAAAAGACGCCATGATCGCTCCAGACGATGAATCGCCTCATATTTCTATTACTAATGTTGAAGAAAAAATATCAAACTATCAGCACAACTCCATGAATCCCAAATATACCTTTGACAGTTTTGTTATTGGTGAAAATAACCGTTTTGCCCATGCTGCCTGCGTTGCTGTTTCCGAAGCACCGTCGGAGCGTTACAATCCACTCTTTATTTATGGCGGCGTTGGTTTGGGAAAAACCCATCTGATGCAGGCGATCGGACACTATATTTTATCCTATGCACCGCATAAAAAGGTGGTTTATGTCTCCTGTGAAAAATTTACCAATGACTTTATCGATGCGATTCAAAATAAAACAAATATCTCTTTTCGAAATAAATATCGCAGTGCTGACATTCTTTTAATTGATGATATCCAGTTTTTGGCCAAAAAAGAAGGAACCCAGGAAGAATTTTTCCATACCTTCAATACCTTGCATCAAGAAAATAAACAGATCGTCATCAGTAGTGATCGCCCCCCAAAAGAAATACCAACCCTTGAAGAGCGGCTCCGCTCCCGGTTTGAAAGTGGCCTGATCACTGATATTTATGCACCAAACTTCGAAACCCGGATCGCCATTATCCGAAAAAAAGCCGAATCCTTCAGTGATGAGATACCCAACGAAGTATTAAGCTTTATTGCTGACAGCATCCATTCCAATATTCGGGAACTTGAAGGTGCATTGACCACTGTCTTTGCTTACTCAAAATTACATAAGGTACCGATCAATATCGAATCGGCCAAAAATGCTCTGAAAGATATTTTTAGAAAAAAAGAAGATATTGTCATCACCGCTGAGTATATTAAGGAAGTCACCGCTAAATACTTTAATATTACTGTTGAAGACATGAATTCAAAGAAACGAACGCGATCCATTTCTCTTCCCCGTCAGGTAGCCATGTTTATTACCCGAGAAATAACCGATTTATCCTTGCCACGAATCGGCGAAGAATTTGGTGGCCGCGATCATTCAACCGTTATTCATGCCTGCCAGAAAATAGCTGAAGAAATGGAAACCAATACTGATTTTAAAAATCTGATTCTCAGAATTGAGCGGGAAATTAACGGTAATTAACAACGCACAATCTCTGCCGGAGCTATGAACGAGTTATCCACAATTTATCCCCTTCGGTTTTCGCGGTTTTTTTGTTCTATCAACGCGTTCGAAGGGTTATTAACATTATCCACACCCCCTACT
>JAKLQL010000486.1 GCA_022013395.1 Acetobacterium sp. | reverse complement strand
TTAAAATCAGAATCTCTTTTAAGCCGGTTTTAGCAATGGCCTTTAGTTCCGCTTCCATTTCGTCAATGGAAAGCTTTCCTCTGCGGATTTTATTTTTGCAATTAAATCCACAGTATACACAGTTGTTTTCACAATAATTGGCGATGTAAAGGGGCGTAAACAGACAAATGCTATTGCCAAAGTGTTTTCTGGTTTCAACCACAGCTTTTTTTGCCATTTCTTCTAAATAGGGTGTCGCTGCCGGAGATAATAAGGCCCCATAATCTTCTAGTGATAAATGTTCTTTTATCAGCGCCTGTTTCACATCACTTTTCGAATAGTTTAAATAGTCATAGTTATCCACATATTTTAAGACCTTATCCAGAATATCCGAAGCAATAATTTCCATTCCCTTTTGATAAACCATGGGATCGGTTCGTTTGATTGCCATCCTAGTCCTCCAAAAATCCCGTTAACGGGCTGGAAGCTTCGGCAGCCTGATTTAACACCCGACCAAGTCCGGCCAGATAAGCATTACGGCCAGATTCGATGGCCTGGCCAAAAGCTTTGGCCATCAGCGGAATGTTTTTAGCCGTCGCTACTGCGGTATTACACATCACTGCCGCCACCCCCATTTCCATCGCTTCACAGGCCTGAGACGGCCGGCCGATACCGGCATCAACAATAATCGGCACTGCGATTTCATCCACCAGAATCTGAATAAAATCTTTGGTACTGAGTCCCTTATTGCTGCCAATTGGGGAAGCCAGTGGCATTACCGCCGCCGCCCCGGCACTGACCAAATCCCGGGCGACATTTAAATCCGGGTACATATAGGGCATCACCACAAACCCGTCTCGGGCCAGAATCTCAGTGGCTTTGATGGTTTCATAGTTATCAGGAAACAGATATTTTGAATCTTTAATGACTTCCACTTTAACAAAATTCCCGCAATTAATTTCCCGGGCTAACCGGGCAATCTTGACCGCTTCCTCGGCCGTTCTGGCCCCGGAGGTATTGGGCAGCAGGGTAATATGCTCGGGAATGTATTCCAGAATATTCTCTTCGCCCCCCTGATTTGCCCGCCGCAGTGCCAGAGTCACTATTTCCGCCCCGCCATTTTCAACCACTGCCTTCACGATTTCCAGTGAAAACTTTCCCGACCCCAGGATAAACCGGGAATTAAATCGCTGTCCGCCAATTACTAATTGATCTGTCATTTTATCTCCTTTTTGACTTTGTTATAAGTATTTTGGAATTCTATCGTCCGAACTGTTATTGCTTTGTGACCAGTTTCGTAACTATGCTCAACCCCCACCGACAAACCGAACTACTTCCAAGGTGTCCTCATCACAGAGCATCACCCCATCATAGGTAGGTTTCGGGACGATCTCCCCGTTTCTGGCCACGGCCAGGGTCGCAACATCAAACCCATTGACGACCAAAAACTGCAACAGACTTTGGTTGTTACCCAGGGTCATTTCTTTTCCGTTAACTCTCATTTCACTTTCCTCCTTTTTAGTTTTTAAACGCAAAAAAAGCACAAAACGCGATTACACCCTTTCGGTGGTGTACCCCATTTTGCGCTACTATTTATTTTTCACTTTTTTGATTTTATTACATTATCCGGCTAAAGTCAAGCCCCGGGTTTTGCAAAACTGATTGCTAGCGTCGGGTGTAGGCATTGTAGCAGGCCATTTTGCTCTTGTCTTCTTCAATTTCCTGGATTTCTTTTTTCAAAGCTTCCAGTCTGGCCGCCAATGTACTGACTTCCTCTTCATCGACCGAACGGTTAATAATTTCTTTTTTGATCCCCAACGTCAGAAGCTGATCATCTTTTTCCTCATATTCTTTTCTTAACAGCTCCAGTGTTGATTCACAATTAATCAACTGTTTTTTAATCATTCGCATCACACGCATATCATCATAATTCTTTAAGATTGTCTCCATCTGGGTTCCTTTGCCTTCCTGAAATAGTATTTTTCCTATTTTTTCAGTTT
>JAKLQL010000485.1 GCA_022013395.1 Acetobacterium sp. | reverse complement strand
GATGTGCAAGTCGTATCGCATAATGAAGTTGGGCAAAAGCATTATGGCGTTGCCATCGAAGCTATTCCAGCAGCGATTGTGGCACAGCAAACGCCAGTGGTTGATAGTATTTCTGGAGCAACCTATACATCAAATGGAGTCATGCAGGCAGTTATCAATGCATTGGAGCCAGCTGTGATTTCAGGAACGCTCCCGAGTTTGTGAAAAAGTGATGGTTCAGAACTAATCAATAATCTTGACAACGAGAAGAAATCAGGATATCATTTTTTGGGACAATTGAAAGCATTTTCAATTATGTTACTGAACGATTAAGCACTAACACTTGGAAAGATGTTTTATAAACAAAATTTCAGTGTTGGTGTCTTTTTTTATGTAAAAAATCAATCAATCAATATTTTCCGAGAAATAGGGTAGTAAGATTGAAAGAGTAGATTAATTATAAAAATTAAGGAGGATTCACATGCCAAAAATGTCAAGAATTCAAACATTGAAACAACGAGAACAGCCAACCCTGACACTACGAATGACGACAAATGTTGAAGAATTGCCACGCATAATTGGAGAAAGCTTTGGGAAAATTGTAGCTTATCTCAATGAAATTGGGGAACTTATGTCAGATGTTCCTTTTGTTGCCTATCATAATATGGATATGCAAAATCTCGATGTTGAGATTGGTTTTCCTGTCGCCCAGCCGTTGCCAGGGAAAGGTGAAGTTAAACCAAGTTTTATTCCCGAGGGAAAAATTATCTTTTGTATGTATCGGGGATCTTATGCAGAAATGGAACCGGTTTATATTGAAATGTCACAATGGTTTGAAAATAATGAATGCCAACCATCAGGAATTTCATATGAATATTATTATAATGATCCAGAGTTTCCAGAAAGTGAGTGGCTCACAAAAATTGTTATGCCCATTAAATAGGTTTTATAACAATTAAAAGGATATGAAAAAATGAGGTATGGCATTCAAACATATATAAAGATAATATGTTCACAATGGAGAATAAACAGAAACTACCAGGAAATCAATTGATTTAACGAACAAAACTGTAAGCCCGCATGTTGCGGTCCAATCAAACACTTCTGATTTACTAAATGTTTGATTCGACATAACATGACTCATTATAAACAGGAGGAAGAATGATGAAATTTGAATTAAGAGATTGGAAACTGGATGATGCCGAAAGTATTGTGCGTTATGCAAATAACCCCAAGGTTGCCTGCTTTTTGAAAAACGAGTTCCCATCGCCCTACACATTGGACGATGCCCATATGTTCATTGACAAGTGTATCCACAGAGATCAGACAAAACAGTCGATTAAAGCCATTGTCATTGATAATGAGCCCATCGGTTCGGTGGGATTAATTCTTCAGAATGATGTCAGCAGTAAAACTGCCGAGTTGGGATATTGGCTGGGTGAACCATTTTGGGGAAAAGGAATCATGACCAGAGCTTTAATTCAGACCTGTGAAAATGGCTTTGCCAACTTTGATATTTTCAGAATTTATTCCAGACCTTTTTTAGAAAATACCGGAGCGCGGAAAGCTCTGGAAAATGCCGGTTTCCAGCTGGAAGGCATCTGTAAAAAGGCGATCTTCAAAAATGGAAAAATAACAGATTATTGTATGTATGCGTTGATAAAGTAAGTGGATGTTGAAACAGAATAGGATAACCGAAAAGATGCTAAATGACGAAGACGATCAGTTAGCATCTTTTTTAGTCGGGTAATTTTAAATTATTTTTGAAGATGTGAATTTAAAGCAAGAAAAGTATGTATAAAGATTGACGGTATACCAAAAAAGTGTTAAAATACTACAAACATATAAGAATAGTATGGAATAAAAGATCGATGATATAAGAATGGTTTTATAGATTTAATTCTTAAAAAGATGAAAGGTGAAAACATTAAAACTTAAAAAAGGAAGGGTCGCTTTTACAAGTGAGGTACAAAAACATGGCAGCAGGGTATAAATTTGAATGGAAAAAAAGATCGTTATATAAGTGCATTCAAATAATGTGTGTCGTTTTTATGATGATGATATTTGTTTATATTTTTCATAACCTTGCATTGATGTGTAAAACAGAAGCGCTCTTAACGGATTTAGGAAATATCAGAAGTGAAACTCAGCATTTGATTATGCTGGAACTTTTTGGTACACCCCGAGATGATGTGATCACCGGGCTTGATAATGACATACAAAATATACAAAATATAAAAATAGAAAATAATTGGACCAAAGATTCAGATTATCTGCAAAAGTTAAGCTTACTGTCATTGGAATGGTCGGCCTTAAAATCATATCTTGACGATTATAGAATAGAAAAGGACGGAACAAAAGAACTTATCCAAG
>JAKLQL010000484.1 GCA_022013395.1 Acetobacterium sp. | reverse complement strand
TTAACAGAATTTTCTGCTCCAAACCAATTTTTCGATCGATCAGCGTTTCTAATAATGGGTGTTTATTTTTATCAAACGCAAATCCCAGTTCATATTCCAGCGGATTGGTGATGATCATCGCTCCGGGTTCAATAACAATTATTTCATAAACCCGATCCGCTTCCTGAGCCAGGTCTTCTTTGATAATTTTGAATCCATGCGTTTCCAGATATCTTCGCAGCACAGCTTGATTATTCATCGGTTGGAGCACCAATTTTCTTACACCCTGCGCTACCAGTGGCTCCGCTTCCAATAAATCCCGGATCAACAGCCCCCCCATGCCCGCCATCACAACAGCTTCGACTTCCCCGGGTTTAAGCACAGAAAGACCCGAACCAAGTCGGGTCTCAATAGTGCTTTCTAATTGTTGTTCAATGATAATTTTTGCGGCTTTTTTTAGCGGCTGTTGGTTGGTGTCACTGGCAATCGCAGTGGAAACCAGCTGGTTTTCCACCAGGAACACCGGTAAATAACCATGATCAGTGCCAATGTCCGCAATGGTTTTTACACCGGTAAGACAGCTGGCAATCACCTCAAGCCGGGGACTTAATCTTATGTTCATTTTAGGTTAAATAATCCTTTAACTTCTTGCTGCGGCTGGGGTGTCGCAATTTGCGGAGGGCCTTTGCTTCAATCTGTCGGATTCGTTCTCGGGTAACATTAAACTCTTTGCCGACTTCTTCCAGGGTCCGAGCTCGGCCATCATCCAAACCAAAACGTAAACGAAGCACTTTTTCTTCCCGCTCGGTCAAAGTATTCAATACTTCAATCAGCTGTTCTTTTAGCAGGGCATAGGATGCTGCTTCGGCCGGAGCCGGGGCATCTTCATCAGGAATAAAGTCACCCAAATGGCTGTCCTCTTCTTCCCCAATCGGCGTTTCCAGGGAAACTGGATCCTGGGCAATTTTTTGAATTTCTCTAACTTTTTCTTCGGAGAAACCCATTTCCTTGCCAATTTCCGCTGGGGTCGGTTCGCGTCCATATTCCTGGAGCAACTGACGGGAAACCCGGATCAGCTTATTAATGGTCTCTACCATATGTACCGGGATACGGATGGTTCTGGCCTGATCGGCAATGGCTCGGGTAATCGCCTGTCGAATCCACCAGGTAGCATAGGTACTAAATTTAAAACCCTTGGTATAGTCGAATTTTTCAACGGCTTTAATCAGTCCCAAGTTTCCTTCCTGAATCAGATCCAGGAACGACATGCCCCGTCCCACATAACGTTTGGCAATACTGACAACCAAACGCAGGTTGGCCTCAGCTAATTCTTTCTTGGCCGAATCATCGCCGGCTTCCATTCGCCGCGCCAGTGCCATTTCTTCATCACCCGTTAATAATGGTACCTTACCAATTTCTTTAAGGTATAAACGAACTGGATCGTTAACGCTGACCGAATCGGCCAGTTCAATTTCTTTCTGGTTTTCTTCTTCCAATTCAGCCGCTTCCAGGGCTTCCAGTTCAAGGTCAGTAAAGGCAATTTCAATTCCTTCTTTTTGAAGATATAAATAAATTGAATCAATTTCTTCTGGATCAAGATCAGCCTTTTCCAAATTTGCTTCAAAATCGTGGTTATTTAAGTTACCTTTTGCTTTTCCGCGTTT
>JAKLQL010000483.1 GCA_022013395.1 Acetobacterium sp. | reverse complement strand
TAACTGAAATTATGCTAAAAACGAGAAAAAACAACCATATTAACGAAATGTCACTATAATTTTACTACAATATTATCATAAAGTTAATACAATATGTTGACATTCAATGTTGATCATGTTATATTGTAGTAGAAATGCATGGTAAATAAATGTTATTTACGAAAAAAAGACTCGAGGCCACGAGAATTTCTGAAAAATGCTAATTATTTAGGTTAAGAAAGCGAGGAAATAATGAATTCACGAGAAAGAGTGATGGCAGCAGCCAATCACCAGGAACCAGACCGGGTACCAGTTGACATGGTGCTGACCATTGATGTGTACCGGGATATGAAAAAAGTGCTGGACATGGAATATCTGCCTGACAGCCCCAGAATGGGTCGATGGACCGAGGTTCAGATGCCAATTGAGATGATCGAAAAATTGGGGATTGATATGTATTACATTTCGCCACGTTCTGGTATTTCGGTTCATACTAAAAGCTTTGAAGACGGCAGTTTTACTGATGAATGGGGCTGTTACTGGAAAAAAACCGCCATTGACGGGGGACATTTCTACTTTGAACTGGTCAATCCGCCGCTGGTAAATGCCACCATTGAAGATTTGGAAACCTATATTTGGCCAGACCCAGAAGATCCCAAACGTTATGCTGGTCTAAAGGAAGAGATGAAGGGCGTTCGGGACACGACAGATCTTGCTATTTTAGCAAAATTTGCTGGAGCTGTCTTTGAACTGGCAACCTATATGCGTGGTCATGAGCTGTGGTATCGGGATATTATCAACAATCAGGAATTTGCTCATGCTCTGATGGATAAGATCTGTCAGATTCAAAAGCGCACCAACGAAGTGATCATGGCTGAAGTTGGTGAATACGTTGATATTTTAAGACTCAGTGGTGAAGATCTGGGGATGCAGGATCGTCCGCTGATGTCGCCAAAAACATTCAGAAATGTTGTAAAACCCCATTTAAAAGAACATTTTGAGCATGCTAAGAAAACCTTACATCAATATAGTCCAGAAGCGAAGATTATGCTCCATTCCTGCGGTGCCATTAAACCATTTATCGCGGACTTGATTGAGTGCGGTGTTGATGTACTTGATCCGGTTCAGCCGGCGGCAGCCAATATGGATCGCTATGAATTGAAAAAAGAATTTGGCAATGACATTGTTTTTCATGGCAATATCGATATTCAAAAGATCCTGCCTTTTGGCACCAAAGAAGACATTACCCATGAGGTCCGGGACGCTATCAAAGCATTAGCGCCTGGTGGTGGATTCTTATTGTCCCCGGCACACAATGTTCAAGGGGATGTCAGTGCGGAAAATCTGGTCCACATGGTAAAATGTGTTCATGAATTCGGAAATTACCCCATTAATTTAGATTAAAACAGAAAAAGGACAGGTGAAAAAAGTGGAAATTCTTAAAAAAATATCAGAGACTCTTTATGACGGTGACGAACGGGCTATGCCCGGTTTAGTTCAGGAAGCCATCGATGCCGGTTGCGGCGCCCAGGAAGTTCTTGACGCGATGATGGCCGGGATGGCGATAGTTGGTGAAGAATTCAGTCGCGATGAGCTTTATATACCAGAAGTGCTATGTTCCTGCCATGCCATGATGGAAGGTTCAAAAATATTAAAACCATTGTTAACTGATCAGGATTCGAAATCGTTAGGAACCGTTATTCTGGGCAGTGTCCAGGGAGACATGCACGATATCGGCAAAAACCTGGTCGGGATGATGCTGGAAGGCCGTGGCTTAAAAGTCATCGACATCGGAATCGATGTACCGGCCGAAAAATTTGTGGAAGCAGCGATTGAAAATAATGCCGACATTGTCGCCTGTTCGATTCTCCTCACCACTACCATGCCGGAAACCCCAAAGGTTGTTAAAGCATTTGTAGATGCGGGCATTCGTGATCAGGTAAAAATTATGATCGGTGGGGCACCCATCACTCAGGATTTCTGTGACCGAATGGGCTGTGATGCCTTTGCCAAGGATGCCGGTGGTGCGGCTGCTTTGGCAGTTGAACTGTGTCAAAAATAACATCTAAACCCTATAGTAAATAAAATAATTGCGGCTGTTGCTGGATTCACAAGAATTTCAGGTGAGGATGCAACAGCCATTTCCAGAGGAGTAGACATGATAATTATCGGAGAAAAAATTAACGGGACCATTCCGGTGGTCAAAGAAGCCATCGAAAAAAGAGATGCCGTTTTTATTGCTGACCGGGCGATCAAACAAGCAGAAGCGGGAGCAGATTTTATTGATGTTTGCGCCAGTACGGCACCGGAAATGGAGATTGAAGCACTGCAATGGCTAATGGAGGTGGTCCAGGATGCCACCGATACGCCGCTATGCATTGACAGCCCCAATCCCCGGGTTATTGAAGCGGTTTTCAAATATGCGAAAGAACCGGGATTGCTGAATTCAATTTCTGGGGAAGGGGATAAATGCGAAGTGCTGCTGCCGTTGTTAGCAGGCAACACCTGGGAAATAGTCGGTTTAACTTGCGATGATCAGGGGATTCCCAAGGATGTTGAAACGAAGGTGAAGATCACCCAAATCATGGTTGAAAGAGCTGATAAATACGGCATTACACCTAATCGGATTCATCTTGATCCCTGCTTATTGGCGCTGGCAACCGCGAACGAATCATTCTTAAATTTTATTCAGGAAATCAAAGCGATCAAAGGGGTCTATCCGGATATCCATATCACCTCAGGTTTAAGTAATATTTCCTTTGGTTTACCGGGACGAGCCCAGGTCAATCGGACCTTTATGGCACTGGCAATTCAGGCCGGGATGGATTCAGCAGTAATGGATCCCACCAATAAGGATATGATGGGGACGATTTTTGCAACCTATGCATTGCTTGGGCAAGACCGAAATTGCCGAAATTACAGTAAAGCGTTTCGGTCTGGGATCATTGATTCTAAAAAGAAAAAAGCTTGAGGGTGTAGTTAATTAAAACACAAAAAAATGTCAATCTCTGAAGTTGCCTTGGAACAGATTAGAATCGATAAAATCAAAGTATTGATTTGTAAAACCCAGAAACTTCTTGAATAGTTAGTTGCATTCCCTATTTTGCAAACTGAGTAAATAGAGACGTTTTGCAATCTAAGGCGACTTCAGGGATTGACGCGATAAAACCAAGCGATTGTCATGTTTACGCAGCAAATGTAAACGTTTATAAACGGCAACATATTTCCCCAAAAGTCTAAAATGCTTTGGCAGCATTTCAGATATATAGACATTTTAGCAAAAGCACATTAGGAAACACTCAGACCAAATAATTTTAAAGGAGTAAAAAAATGGAAAAGTATGTACTTGTTATTGATGAAGGAACCACCGGAACCAGAGCTTTGATTTTTAATCAAAAGCTGCAAATTGTTGCTCAAAGCTATGAGGAATTTACCCAGTACATCCCCAGCGAAGATAAGGTTGAACATGATGCTCTGGAAATCTACGAGAAAAGCGTGGCGATGTGCAAAAAGGCCATTGGCGAGGCCATGATTTCACCTGAAGAAATTGCTTGTATTGGGATAACCAATCAGCGGGCAACCTGTTTGGTCTGGGATAAAAATACCGGTGAGCCCCTCTACAATGCCATTGTCTGGCAGGATACCCGAACGGCAGCTTTCTGTCAAGAACTCAATGCCGGCGAATGGGGTGAAAAAGCCAGAAAAACGACTGGCTGGACCTTGGCACCGGTTTATTCCTCAATGATGCTCAACTGGTATATCAACAATGTGCCCATTATTAAAGAAAAAATTGAAGCCGGCGAAGCTCTTTTCGGAACCATTGATACCTGGCTGATCTGGAAATTAACTGGTGGCAAAAAACACGCCGTCAGTTATTCCAATGCTTCGGTCATGGGCAGTCTCGATTTAAAAACCGGCCAATGGTATGATGAATTTTTAACTTATCTTGGCATCGACACGAAAATATTTCCGGAAATTATGACCGATGCCGGGGACTATGGTAACACTGAAAAAGCTATTCTCGGCGCAGCAATTCCAATTACCAGTGTCATTGCCGATCAGCATGCCGCCTTATTTGCCCAGGGATGCCGAACTGCTGGGACAGGGAAAATTACCAACGGAACCGGGTCATTTTTGGATATCAACGTCGGAACGGAATGTGTTATTTCCGATCAGGGACTCAACACGGTGATCGCCTGGAAAATTGGGGACACGATGACTTACGCCCTTGAAGGGTACGAATCGGTTACCGGTTCGGCGGTACAATGGCTCCGGGATGGTCTTGAAGTGATTGCCGAGTCTGGCGAAACCGAAGCCCTGGCCCGTTCAGTTGAAGATACCAATGGTGTTTACTTTGTTCCTGCTTTGGCCGGTTTAAGCGCACCTTATCATGATCCCTATGCCCGGGGCACTATTTTCGGAATTACCAGAGGGACTAAAAAAGCCCATTTGGTCAGAGCAACCCTGGAAGGAATTGCATTCCGGCTTAAAGATATTATGGACGTAGTGGGTAAGGAAGCCGGCATTAAAATGAAAACCATCCGGATTGACGGCGGCGCTTCCAAAAATAACTTGCTCGCCCAAATGATGGCGGATATGATGGATGTTCAAGTGGATCGTCCTTTCTCGGTGGAGGCAACCAGTTTAGGCGCAGCTGAAATGGCCGGTCTTTATACCGGGTTGTGGAAAGAAGAAGATTTTGAGGCAGCCCTGACCATCGATGCCAGCTTTATCCCGGAAATCACTGCTGAAAAACGAAATAAAGCCTACGCCGGCTGGCAGGAAGCCATTAAACGCTCGATGAACTGGAACGTTTAATTGATTGGAGCAGAGACTATATTAAGATATTAAAATCATCTGGGAAAGTGGACTTTTAAAACCGCTTTGGAGATTAATTTTTGTCGCTTGAAACTATCAAATTTTAGAGCAGTTGAAGTATTTTTGAAAAAATCAGCACCAAGCGCCTGGTCTATTCTGTTTTAGAACTGACCGGGTGCTTGGTATTTAGGATCGGCGTGATCGCAAGATTAAAAATCTTAAACGACATGTCTAAAATATTTATCCAAACGGACGCCATCAGGTTGAATTTCAAAATTGGCCTGCCACATTTCGACCCCCAGGGCGACGCTTTTGTCCACAGCGGCTTTGACGTGTTCAGAGTTGGTGCTCTTATCAATCACTTTAAAACCGGGATTATCATAAATAAAACAAATCAGCAGGATCGCTCGTTGGGCGTTTTGGAGACTGTTTCCAAGTTCAGTCATATGCTTTACAAAGCGATCGGTGGAGCTGAACGGGGTTGCTTTTTTAGTTTTTACATAGTCCGGGATCGTAATTTGGAGGCTTTGGAGCGGGGTCTTGACTTCCAGGTAGGTATTGCCGACCAGAAAGTCAAGCTTTGAAAGGCCCAACACCTGTTCTCTTAAAACACGATTGTCGGTTCCAACCATCGCGGCAAAACCACCGGCATTGAGAAAAAACTCAACATAACGATTCACTGCGTTTTGGTTAATCCCGATCCAGACCTTATTTTTGTCTTCAAACTTATTCAGAGAGATTGCCTCTACGGTATAAGGGGTCTTTCTTTTAGTCGATTGACTTTTCGACAATAGACACGGCCGGTCGGTCAGTTCAATATTACCGATTCTTCCGGTTGTCGGACAATGACATGGAATAATGCCATCTTCAGTAACCACATCAATAACAAATTGACTTTTTCGCCCGGTTATTTTAGCCTCCACAAGTTTGGTATCAAATTCGAAAAAAATGTCTTGTTTCTTCATAGTGGTGTCTCCTTTACATTTATCAGCTAATTATAGCATTTAAACCCTGACAATCAGTTGCCAGGGTTTAAATGTTTGCATTTCTATTACAGATATTTCTATTACGAGTATTAAAGAAATTAATCCCGATGACTAACTGCATCCAGGCAGATCTTCAGCCAGGCAATGTATGAATCTTCTCGCATGATAGCCCCCAACAAGACGGCATAATCACCAAATTCCTTGCTGCCATATTTGGGAATACTTTTAAAAGATTTAGCAAGGGAATTTTCCAGATGGTCTTTTTTAAAATTATGTTTACCCAACTGACTATGCAGATGTCGTTCAAAATCTGATGCGGACATGAAATCGCTGAAAAAAGTGCGCAATCGAAAGACATCTTTGGGAGTCACTCCTAAAGGTTCGTCCTGTAACAGCCATTCAACAAATTCGGCATGTCCTTTTGGCGTGATCGTATACAATTTTTTTTCCATTTTTTCGCCTTGAATAACAAGTTCAAAGGAAATAAGCTCTTCATCCAATAAGCGTTTTAATTCCGGGTAGACTTGGCTGTGTTTGGCATGCCAGAAATTCGCCATAATTCGCTTTTCAAATTCTTTGGAAATATCATATCCAGTAATCGGTTCTCGATCAATTAATCCGAGCAACGCATATTTTAATGTTCTCATATGTATTCCCCTTTCAAAGTTTTACACAGATAATTCATGCACAATTAAATATTCTAGCACAATTAAATAAAGATGGATAGAATTAAATATGAGTTTTAGGGTAAATTACTTCATATAAGAGCTGCTATTCTTGATAATCTACACATTGTGAAGGTTTTCTGTTTAAAAAAATATTATACTTGAAATCGATGTCAGAATCAAGCAAATTATGTAATTCTTAAAATGTTTAATATAACATGTAACTATTGACATGATTTGAAAACTGTGATAAATTATTCACATAAAATGCAAACATTTTACTAAAAAACTTTGAAAAGAACTGGGTAATATTTTAGCAAGGAGGATTTATTATGGCTAAATTTATTTCGGCAGCAGAAGCAGCTAAGTTAATTCCAGACGGAGCAACAGTAGGTGTGGCTGGAATGGGACTGGCCGGCTGGCCAGAAGAAGTAGCAGTTGCGATTGCCGATAACTTTAAAGAAACCGGACATCCCTGCAACCTGACGATGAAACAGGGATCGGCCATGGGTGACTGGCGCGAAAGAGGAATGACCCGTCTTGGTCTTGAAGGACTGGTGACTAAATGGTCGGCAGCCCACATCGGTTCGGCTTTTGCCATGAATGACCTGGTCCGAGCCAATAAGATGGCCTGTCATTGTTTGCCACAAGGTGTAATCGTTAATCTTTGGCGGGAAATTGCTGCTAAGCGACCCGGTTTAATTACCAAAGTTGGTTTAGGTACCTTTGTCGATCCGCGTTTAGAAGGCGGTAAGATGAACAAGATTACTACCGAGGATCTGGTTGAATTGATTGATTTTAATGGGGAAGAATACCTCTTCTATAAATCCTTCAAACTGGATGTTGCGATGCTGCGGGGAACTACCGCAGATGAAAACGGCAACATCACCTTTGAAAATGAAGGCCCTATCAATGAAGGTCTGGCTGTCGCTCAGGCGGCTAAAAACAGCGGTGGGATTGTCATTGTTCAAGTGGAATATCAGGCCTTGAAAAATACCTTAAAACCGAAAGATGTCAAAATACCCGGCGCTCTGGTTGACTATGTTGTGGTCGCCACTGACAAGAATGCCTGCTGGCAGACGGAAGGTCTTTACTATGAACCAGCTTTTGCCGGCAATCTGAGAAAACCACTCAGTGCCATTCCGATTTTGCCACTGACCGAAAGAAAGGTTATGGCCAGACGGGCGGCCATGGAACTATCAAAAGGCAATTTAGT
>JAKLQL010000482.1 GCA_022013395.1 Acetobacterium sp. | reverse complement strand
CGACTCACCAGAATCAAAAATTCTGTTTAATGAGCTTAAGTTAAAACTGGGGGAGGCCATTGACCAATTAAAAGAAAAAGAACGTCTAGTAGTTTCTCTGTACTACTATGAAAATCTGAAATTAAAAGAAATCGCCGAGGTTTTAGGCGTCACCGAATCTCGGGTTTCACAGATACATTCTCAGGCAATGATAAAAATGAGGAATCGATTAAAAAATTATTGATATAAAGGAGGAACACTCATGGATAGAGGATCATACTCAGCAGCTGCTGGCATGTTATCAGGCCAAAAAGCGATTAATGTCCTGGCAAATAATGTGGCAAATGTCACCACGGCTGGTTATAAAAGTCAATCGACAATTCAATCAACCTTCGGCGAATATATGGCATCGAGAATGAGCACCGACCCTAAAATAGCTCAGGCAGATATTGGTGCGGGGGCCTATATTACAGTTAATGATGCTCAATTTACTGATTTTACCCAAGGGATATTTGAAACAACCAACCGAAGTGTGGATATGGCCATCCAAGGACAGGGATTCTTTGTTGTCCAAAATGCTAATTTTGGACAGGTTTTGACCCGTAATGGTCAATTTGAACTGGATCAACAAGGTTTTTTAACCTTACCTGGAGTTGGACAAGTTTTAAACACTGCCGGGCAACCGATACAACTGACAGGAAGTGATTTTACAGTAAAAGCAAATGGCGCAATCATTCAAAACGGAGCTGAAGTAGCGAGGTTGAATATTTCCACAGTGGCAAATGGTGCTGATCTAACGCAGGTCGGTGAAGGCTATTTTCAAAGTGCCAATGGTTTTCAGGCTGCTCAAAATGGCACCTATAATGTATTACAGGAGACCCTTGAAAAATCAAATGTGGACATGACCTTAGAAATGAGTGATATGATCGCCCGACAAAACAATTTCACCTCTTGTACCCAAATGCTGAAAATATTTGATCGGATTAGTGAAATTGCGTCAAATACCATCGGAAAAATCGGTTAAAATGAATAAATCTAGGCAAATTTTTGATTATTCATTACATTTTCTGACCAATTGGACAGTGCTAAAAAGGAGGAAAAAATAATATGATAAGAGGATTTTACGCTTCAAAACTCGGCATGATTGCACAACAGAATAGCTTGAACACCATTGCTAACAATGTTGCGAATATTAACACCATCGCTTTTAAACCACAGGTTACAGCATTTGCATCATTACTCTACGAAAATATTGATGGTGGAGCTGGAACTGCTATTAGTACGGGACACGGAGCCAAGGTTGAGAAGATTGGTATCGATTTCACTCAGGGTGAAATGCAACCAACAACGCGAGATATGGATTGTGCCATCGTAGGATCCGGCTTTTTCGCTATTCAAAATAAAGAGACAAATACAACCACATACACCAGAGATGGCAACTTTCATATTAGTGTCGAAGGAACACAAAGTTTTCTCGTCGATGCCAGAGGCAATTATGTATTGGGTAAGGACAACAACCCCATTAATATTACTAGTGGTTTTAATGCTGAAAACATGGGTATATTTTCTTTTTCTAACCCTTATGGGTTAACGCTACTGGGAAGTAATCAATTTGCAGTGTCTAACGTGTCAGGACAGCCGGTGGCTGACAATGTAAGTATTATTAGAACTGGATATCTGGAATCTTCAGCCACTGATTCTGTCACTGAAATGGTGAAAATGCTGGAAGCCAACAGAGCCTTTTCATTTAATTCAAAAATAGTTCAATCCACAGATGAAATGGAAAAAACAGTCAACCAACTAAGATAATAATGATAATGTGTACATAGAAAAATTGAGTCTAAACATATTTATAGAATTGGGGATGGGTTATGATTGAGGAGAATGCAAAAATTGCGGAAAGTGTGAATTTAATTGAAGTCAGCATTAGTGAAGACAAGCAGCAGGGTTTCATTAAGCTGGAAAAACAGGAAGATGGCAATCAGATCTTTACTAAAGAGGAATTAGTTGATGCCTTAAAAGAGCAGGGGATTGTCTATGGTATTATTGACAGTGCCATTGATAAATTGGTGCAGAGACCGATTTATAATATTCGAATAAAAGTGGCAGAAGCTAAAGCGCCTATTGACGGAGAAGATGGTAAAGTTAAGCTACTTGTGAAAAAAGATGACGAATATAAACCGGAATATAGTGAAGAAGACACAATCGACTATAAAAACCTGAGTTATTTTCAGATGGTTAAAAAAGGCCAGATTTTATGTGAGATCACAGAAGAAACAACTGGATTAGATGGAACGAATATTCTGGGAGGCACCATTAAGGCTTCAAAAGGAAAAAAACCACTAGTCCCGGCTGGCAAAAACACAAGTTTGAATGAGGACGAGACAAAACTGATCGCAGATTGCGACGGGATCATTAAATTTGTTAGCACCATTAATATTAATGAAATGTTGCATATCACTCGAAATGTTGATTTTTCAACCGGGAATATTGATTTTTCAGGCGATGTCACCATTGATGGCGACGTCAGCAGCGGCTTTTCAGTTAAAGCTGGTGGTAATTTAGTAATCAAAGGTGTTGTTGAAGAAGCTACGAAAATTGAAGCCGATGGAAATGTCATGATATCAAAAGGTATCTATGGCGGAGGCTCTGGAGTAGTTACTGTAAAAAAAGATCTTCGCTGCAATTATATCGAAAATGCTTTGATTTTTGTTGAAGGGGATATTACTGTTGATTATATAATTGGTGGAAAAATAACCTGTAAAGGGAATATTTTCCTTTCAGGTTCAAAAGAACTCATAGTCGGCGGGGAAATCATGCTCTCTGGAGAATTGATTGCAAAAGAAATCGGCAATGAACGGGAATATCCTACGATTATTCGAATTCTTGGGGAAAAAACAATTGATGAAGAGGCACTCGATAAGTTCAACAAAAAAAAGGAAGTCGTTAAACAACAGCTGGAAGAAACGTATGCAAAAGAATCTCAAGTTAATGAACTACTGCTAAATCAGGAGAAAAAAGATATTTTGAGCCGAAGTCACGATAATCCGGCGATGAAACAGCTTGCTAATATAAAAAGAGAACTTGACAAACATGTTATCCAATTTAAAAAAGAGATCAGTGAAATCAATGAAGCAATCGCACAGACTGGAAACGATGGATGTACTAATTATTATGGTTCCGTTTCAGTTAAAAGAAAACTTTATCGGGGAACGCGAATCTATTTCGGGGATATGCTCTTTCAGTTTGATTTGGATACCCTGGAGCATTGCAAAATTTATTGGGATAATGATAATATCGTAAATGGTATGTTGTAAAATAGAATTCGAAAAAAATTGAGAAGAAAGAGGTAAAAATTTGTTCGAGAATTACGATGAACTAAATGAAATGCAAATTGATATGCTGCGTGAAATTGGAAATATCGGCGCCGGTAATGCGGCCACTGCGTTAGCGACCATTTTAGACGAGAAAGTTGATATGAGCGTACCAAGCGTTCGGATCACGGGCTTCGACGAGGCGGTTGAAAACCTGGGTGGAGCTGAAACCATGACAGTGGCAGTGCTTGTGAATTTTAGTGGAGACGCCCATGGCATGATTATGTTTTTGCTCAATGTCGAAGATGCCAAAAGTATTATGGACATTCTGGTTGGTGAAGACGATAGCGAAGAAGAATTAAGTGAAATGAAAATATCCGGTATTAAAGAAATTGGCAATATTCTTGCATCGTCATATGTCAATGCCATTTCGGCTTTAACAGGATT
>JAKLQL010000481.1 GCA_022013395.1 Acetobacterium sp. | reverse complement strand
CGCAATACCATAAATTTCCCAAATCCCGGTTCAATAGCATTTTGAGGACAACCATAAACACATCTCAGACAAATCACACAATCTTCGCCAAATGAATATTTACCATCGATTATTTTTATATTATCCCGGGGACAGAGTTTTGCGCACCAACCGCAATCCACACAATCATCTGTAATTTTGAGATATCGGCCAAAATATTTTCCGCCAAATTTTTCAAAATAGCCCAGCTTTGAAGCAATCCGGTCAATGCCATAGGGAGTTGTCCGGCGTCGTTCCCCTGCCATGATATTCAAAACCACTCGATCAACTACCGCTGGTGTTGCATGGAGAACCATCGCACTAAGACTCTCGTCAAAGGCAATCATAAAATTAGATGGCATCACCAACATTTTTTCATAGATTACATCATAACCCTTTTTTTCAAGACCGTGTATAGATGCCACCCGGCAAGCCGTGTTTGGAGAAATATCGCCACCACCGGATACCGACACCACGATGGCTGGTCGCCCATCTGTCGGTTGAATTTTTTCCAACCACTCATCAATGGACTTGGGTGCATTAAATGCATAAACTGGAAAAAGCAAGACCAGTACATCTCCCAAGACAACCGGTTCAACCTGACGCGTTAGCTCTGTTTTATAAACAGAGACTGATCTGTTGGAAAAAGAGCGTTCAAAGGCATCGGCAACCCGAGCAGTTCCACCGGTGCCGGTAAAATAAACAAGATTCACACTCTTAAACTCCATTTTTTTCCTCTCAATCTCAAAAATTGCTAGATAATTATGTAACAATCATAAATTACACTCCAAATTTTGATGATTCAATATCTGAGCAATTAATTTCAAATTCTATTTTCAGCTTCAGTTATAACCAAAAGCTGAATAAATACATCACATTGCTAAATTTATCCTTATCTTCACAATTTTTACCCAGTTTTATTCTTTTTAAACGTCATTTGACTGAAAACGAATCGACTACCCTTCAATTCGGATTTTCTTTTGATTAAAAAAGCTTTACAGACGCCCTCATAGAAGTATAAAATAATGGCAATAATGAGCGTCTGCCCCAGAATTGGAAAGGAAAAAGTATATGAGTAATTTCGATAATACCAATAACGAATTCGACATTGACCTGCTTGGATTTTTTGACCTAATAAACCAGACTGCCAAGCGGAAAAAATTTGACACCATGCTGGCTCAGGAAATTATAAAAGCCAAAAACACGATCAGTTATGTATCACTTTTATTGGTCGAAATCGACTATTTTAAGAACTACCTTGACACTTATGGTCACCAGGCCAGAGCAAGTTGTCTGCAGCAAGTTGCTTTTTCTTTAGAAAGTTCTTTTAAACGAGCTGGTGATCTGGTTACCAGATGGGGAGACTCCCAGTTTATCTGTCTGTTGACCGATACCGATTTCATCGGTGCTGAAAAAATGGGCGAAAGACTAAGAAAAGCAATCATGGCGTTAAATATTCCCCATGTTGATTCCCCAGTGGCAAAGATTGTCACGGTATCAATTGGTAGCGTATCAACCATTCTCACAGATGATACTTCCTGTGATGAACTGATTACCAAAGTGGAACAGGCTTTATCTCATGCCATCGAGATGGGCCGCAATCAATTCATTAACTGGGAAAAATAATAGCTGACAAAAGCCAGGTTTTAGGTCTGGCTTTTATTTTGTTACTACGCAGTTTCGACCCATACGTTTTGCTTCATAGAGAGCCTTATCGACGCGATCGACAAACATCTCAATTGACTCATTCTTTTTATATGCAGTAACACCAAAACTACAGGTCTGGCTAAGGTTCCTTGGAAAAAAGGTCAGTTCGATAATCGCTCGAATCCGTTCTGCAGTAATTCTTGCCCCTTCTAAATTCGTTAATGGCATAATAATAAGAAATTCTTCCCCACCCCATCGACTCAACATATCAATCTTTCTGATCTCCAGCGTCAGCAGTTTTACCAGATGAATGAGAATTTCATCCCCAGCATTGTGACCATAGGTATCATTTACTTTTTTAAAAAAGTCCATATCGAGCATAATAGCTGAAAATTCCAGATCATAGCGATTACATCGCTCTATTTCGTTTTCAATAAATTCATGGGCCTTCATCCGGTTATAAGCCTGAGTCAGGTAATCCCGTTCGGCCAACCGCCTTGCTTCGTCATTGGCATCCTCCAACTCTTCTGTGACTACCTTGATAAAATTGACCAGCCGGGAAATAATCCGGGTGTGCTGACTAGTAAAGGGATCCAAGGATTCTGTTTTGGCAATCCGATTCTCAAATCCAATCACTGGCCGCTTACCTTCGCCCTCTTTCATGCTCACTGCCAACATGGTAGCATTTAGCATTACCACCTCTTTACCCTGGGAACAAATTTCACCAAAAGTATAAAATCCTGCGGTGGGTGCAATGGTTTCAAA
This sequence comes from Acetobacterium sp., assembly GCA_022013395.1. Classification (GTDB taxonomy): domain Bacteria; phylum Bacillota; class Clostridia; order Eubacteriales; family Eubacteriaceae; genus Acetobacterium. Next base: position 5,008 of record JAKLQL010000481.1, on the reverse strand, counting down.
TGGTTTTGTTTCTAAATCGACCTCACTCTGAAGCAAAAACCGCCGACAAATGCATGAATATAGAAAAATTGCTTCCGGATTCAAAATCTGAATATGATTTTGAATGTCTTTAGCTTTTTCAATCATCACCGCCGGATTGCCGTAGCCGATGCAAACCGATTCCCCCTCATTAATTTTTGTAATAAATTTTATCTCATTATCGGTATTGACCTCCATCGGAGTCTTGGCATACTCAATGCCATTTCGTTTTAGTAAAAGCGGAAATTCAAGCACATTGTAAAAAAAATCTTCATCATTCTGGATATCCAGATAGCGGTAAAAAACATCAAAGGCCGGTTGATCATCAATCGTCTTGACCCAGAGGCCATCGGTTTCGGTAATCGTCATTTCCTTACTTAAAGGCTGCCATCCTAAATATGTATAAATATCAATGTGAATGTCGTCCCCCATAAAAACAATCGCCAATGCTCCCTTGGCGGTATAATTGTTATTTAAGATGATCAGTGGTTCCTGAACCGCCTCATAATCACCAGCACCACCACCAAAAACCGGGTAGTTCTGCCTTCGTCCAGCAGTAAAACCCTTAAGGAAATCGGAAACATCCATGGTATAAGGTGTTGCCAGCAGCATAACCCCTGCTATGTTATGACATTGATTTTCTATTTTTTCAGCCAACTGTTTTCCCATTGGAGCTTCTGTTTGATTTTCTCCAGATATTAAAATGCCCTGAACAAGCGTTTTTTCAAAAAATGCAAATGAAATGACCGTTGCATTAATTAATAACTGTCCTTCGGCAATCTCACCCATTGTTGATGCTCCGACGATCACCCCCTGTGGTATTGCCGTTCTGAGGATCGATTCAATATCCATCATCCATTTTGGGTCACGTTGAGAAGAAAATATCTGTATAAATACTGATAAAAACCTTTTTGAATCGTTATTAATTTCACTTAACCGTATCCATTCAGTTAGTTTGTCAATTGAATGGATGGTGAGAATTTTTGTGATCATTGAATTCTTCCCTTCATTTCTATTTTGTCATCATTTTCATCCGGTCAAAGATATCCGTTCGAAGTAAGTTATTTCATTATCTAATCGGTTAACTTAGAATTATGTAATATTCATTATTTATTATATTGTATCAAGATTATGTTCGATTCTCCAGTCTTTTAGGATTTTTTAATCAATTTAATTTTCTTCTTCCAATCCAGCTTTATCCAAAAACACTTATTTGAATCAATGTCAAAGTGTAAATTTTAGGCAATAAACAGTAGATATTTGCTTTTAAACATTATATAATAGTTAAGCATGTATTCATTCTTTTAAATGTATCATCTCGATTCTGTAAATCAGAATTGGATTTGCTGGCAAAGATGAGCCGTACTATTAACAAGGGGGTTATTATGAACGAAAATCTAGAACCAGACCTGAATTCTGAAATGCATAATGTATCGGAATCAATTCCGAACAACAGTGCAAATCAACAGGAAGTTTTTCCTGAAAAGGAATACAGGAGAATACGCATCTCCACAAAATTACTGGTATTCACTGTTGCACTTGTTGCGCTGGCCGTATTTTCTCTTGGACTGATTGCCGTTAATTTGGGAGCAGCGGCACTTACTAATCAGGCCAACGCCGATTCACAGGAATATGCCACTCAGGGTGCTGCCCATGTTGGAGCCATCATCACCGGAAATCTGGCTACCCTCAGTGAAGTTGCATCCTTGGATCAGGTATCCTCAATGGACTGGAGTATTCAGGTTCCAACCATCGCAGACGACGTTGATCGTCTCGGCTATCAGGACATTGCAATTATGAATCTTGCTGGCCATGGTAAATACATCAAAGGTGGCGGCGAATTTGATTCTGCTGGTGAATTCTGGTACAAGGACGGATTAAAAGGTGAACTCGCCGTATCCGATGTTGCCATCAGTAAGGTTACCAAAGAACCAGTAGTTTTTGATGTGGCTCCGATAAAAAACAATGGTCAGGTTGTTGGTCTGTTGGTGGGTCGCCGAGATCCTACCTTCCTTCAGGATACCACCAATGCAATGGGTGATGGCGAACGCCAATATGGTTTTGTTGTCAATGAAGATGGTGCGATGATGTCCCATCCCGATTCCCAGACGATTCTGGATCAGGTCAATGTCTTTGATGACATCGAAAAAGACGGTATCTGGAAAAGTTTAGGTTTAGCCTTAAAAGAAATGGGAACTGGTCAAACTGGAATGCTTACCTATACGGTAAATGGTCAAACCAAAATCGGTGCTACCTCACCAATCCCAGGAACAAATTGGACTCTGGTCGTAACTCGATATGAAGATGATGTATTAGCTCCAATTAGCAACCTGAGAAACCTGATTATTTTAATTTCGTTCGTTATTCTTTTAATTGGCGGAATTGCGGCCTACGTTATGGCAAAAAAACTCTCAAATCCCATTATCAAACTCAAAGAAGTCGCTGATCAAGTGGCAGTGGGAAAAGTGGATGTGGACATTGAAATTACAACTCATGATGAAATCGGTGACTTAATGCGTTCCTTTGAAACAATGATCAGAAACAACAAAGGCATGGCGGATGCAGCGGAGCGAATGGCTCAGGGCGATTTTCAAGTTGAAATCGTCCCGCGATCTGATGACGATGTTATTTCCAACTCAATGATTGCGGTGGTTGGTGAAATGAACCGTGTTCACGATGGCATCTTAAAAATAGGCAATGCTGCTCTTGAAGGTCAGTTAAACTACCGGGGCAATACCAATGAATACACCGGTGCATACAAAGATTTAATTATCAGTTTAAATAATGTTATTAACACCTTTGTAAAACCATTAAAGGTGGCTAATAAGGCCATTGAACGAATTGGACATGGCGTGATTCCACCAAAAATCACCACCGATTACAAAGGCGATTTTAATGATCTTAAGAATAATATTAACGCCTGCATCGATGGTTTGGGCGCTTTAACCGAAACCGGAGAAGTCCTCCACCGATTGTTTATCAATGATTTTTCTGCTAAAATGGAAGGCACTTATTTGGGAGTATTTGGCGATCTGGCCACCTCCGTTAACGAAATCCACTGGAAGCTCAATTACATTCATTCCATTGTCAACAATGTTTCCAACGGTAATATGAGCGATTATAACGAACTGGTGTCGATTGGTAAACGTTGCGAAGAAGATGAATTTATCCCAAGTCTGATCCAAATGATTGAAAATATTCATTCGCTGGTTAATGAAGCGGATGAAATGACCCAGCTGGCGGTTGAGGGAGAACTGGATCACCGGGGCGACCCCAGTAAATTCCGGGGCGAATATGCCAAAGTCATCTCCGGCTTTAACCAAACCCTTGATGCAGTTATTGAACCTATTCAAGCCGCGTCAGTGGCCCTGGATGAACTAGCCAAAGGTAATCTGAATATTATTATGGACGGTGATTATAAGGGTCAACACGGCAAGATAAAAGAAGACATGAACCGCACCATTAATTTCCTCAAACACTATGTGGAAGAAATTACCAATACCCTCCAACGCATTGGTGAAGGGGATCTCAGTCAGGAAATAACGACTTATTACCATGGTGATTTTGTTGATATTAAGCTGGCAATTAACGGTATTACGACGCATTTAAGCAAAGTTATGAAAGAAATCGACGACGCTGCCGGACAAGTCGAAACTGGCGCTATCCAAATATCTGACGGTGGTCAGGCACTGTCTCAGGGTACTACTGAACAGGCCAGCTCCATCCAGGAACTCACCGCTTCCATTGAAGAAGTGGCTGCTGAAACCAAACGAAACGCCATGCACGCCAATGATGCCAACACACTTGCCATTGAGGTACGAACCAATGCTGAAGTCGGTAATACGCAAATGGCTAAAATGGTTACTGCGATGGTGGAAATCAATGAGTCATCCAGCAATATCTCCAAAATCATCAAGGTTATTGATGATATCGCCTTCCAGACCAATATTCTGGCCCTCAACGCCGCCGTAGAAGCAGCCAGAGCCGGACAACATGGTAAAGGTTTTGCAGTAGTAGCTGAGGAAGTTCGATCACTGGCCGCGCGTAGTGCTGAAGCTGCCAAGGAAACGACTGGATTAATTGAAGGCTCCATTGATAAAGTCGAAGTTGGTACCAAAATCGCTGACGAAACTGCCGAAAGTCTGGTTGAAATTCTCAATAATATTGAAAAAGTGACTGGCCTGGTTGGCAATATCGCCCGGGCTTCAAATGATCAGGCTTCGGAAATTGCCCAGATAACCAAAGGGATTGAGCAAGTATCCAATGTTGTTCAAACCAACTCAGCAACAGCTGAAGAAAGTGCCGCTTCCAGCCAGGAACTATCCGGCCAGGCTGAAATGCTTAAGCAGATGATGAGTAACTTTAAACTCAAAAATGAAAAAGGCAATGACCGTGTCGAAAATAAAATTAAAGCTAAACCATCTGAGCCGGTGACCAAGGATATCCCGCCGAACCCCCGGATCATATTGGACGATTTGGAAAATGATAAATATTGATTGTTTGATTTAATAACGTTTATAAAAATAACATTACTTAATTTATTGTCATACCCCTGTCCTGAAAACAACTTTTCGATTGTTTTCAGGATTTTTTATGTCCTCAATTTTAGTAATCATCAACAAGCTAACCGATTAAGTATTAAAAAAACCGCCTGTCAATTTTAATTACTCCCAATCATTACAACCCAATTTTGGTTCTTCATGATTTAAATTTCGAGTTGCAATTTAGTTGTTCTTCCTTTCCTTTACAATTTTCATTCATCTTCTTTCTAATAACCTTAGCCCGAAATAATTAGATATAAATACATTTAGAACGACTTAATCGTTGCTTTACAATTACTTTCTGTGTTCTTTTTTTGAACATGATAAAATAAAATGTTGTTTTTGTTGAAATATTGCATCAATATTATGGAATTATTTGGAAAAAAACAATTTTTTTTATCTGTATTTTAAATAAACATTCATAAAAATCAATATTTTTTGTATCTTTT
>JAKLQL010000480.1 GCA_022013395.1 Acetobacterium sp. | reverse complement strand
GTCTAAATGAGATGGTTAAACGTATTTAATTAATTGTGTTATTCTCACCACTTTTCCATGAACGGTTTTACCACGGATCTATATTTGTATAGACGCTGTTACTCTTCACAGCATTGGTATTCAATCAAGTCAGTTTACTTACGAACAACATTATATATGAACAGTTTAGTAAACTCAATGTGATATTTTGTTTTTTTTGCAGATTAATTTAAATGAGTTTAACTTTTATCATGATGAAAGTTAAAAATGAAGATCAGTGACACGTGGAAAACGATAATACAGTAAAGATATGCATTTTAATTGACAAATTAGAAAAACAAAGATAATATAATTGTGAACACGTTCATAATTGATGGTGTTCATAAAATAATTTATCAAAGCATGAATAGAAAATGGAGGAGAACTGGATATGCAAAAAGACAATTACAAAAATGTGTGTGAATATTGGCGATTAAAGGCGCTGGAGTTTGACTACGAAGAGCGCTACGCCGCCCTGGGACTGCCCGGATACAATGAAAATAATTTACCGATCACTTATTTTGGTGTTGATTATGAGATTAACCGATCGGATGCCAAAATTCATAACATTGAAAAACCAGAAGAAGAGGTGGATTTCTATACGCAATCAGCCATTTATCATTTATTTTATTTTTCTAAAGAAGCACCCAGAAATTCCAATAATTTTATTCCCTTGCACGAACTGAGAGGCGCAGCACCATTTAGTCCGGCGTTTAAAAAATCAACGCTGATTCCCTTTGCCAAAACATTTGAAGGTAAAACCCAAGAATTAATCAAGGCTGGAGAAAAACTGGGCTTTGAACGGTTGTCAAATTCAGATGCCGGATTTCAGGCAATGGCATTCACCTGTATGCCAATTCGATTTCTTTTCTGGGACGGAGATGATGAACTACCGGCCCAGGCAACCATCCTGTTTGATGAAAAAATCACCGATTTCACCCATGAGGAAACCGTCATTGGCATTGGCGGTGATCTTGTGAATCGTCTTATCGATGCGGCAGGATTAAACCGACTGGGATAATTAAAAATGATCAATCATAAAGAGATGGACCAATGTCGGCTTATCGTGGTATTATTTTTTCAAAAGCCCATCCATAAATAAACTTAACTTGCAACTCAGGTTTGTCTCAAACGGGATTTTCGAATGACTGGTGATTGCAGATTTGATTAAACCCATAAACAGTTCAGTGATCATTTCAATGGGAATATCGTTTCTGAAGTCGCCATTTTTTTGTCCTTCGTGGATCATGTTGACTAAAATATCTCTGAATTCAGTACCATGAGGTGGTCCCATCAGTGAGAGATGGCGATTGCACAAGTTAAATAATTGCTGGTTTTCCTTAAAAATATTCCCAATGGTTAATAAAATTTGAGCAATTTTTTCCGGAGGACTCATTGACGAGTGGTTTAACGCTTCCAAAGAGTCCTTTGTTTGATCCAGTTTTTTTGCCAGAACATATTTAAGAAGATCTTCTTTTGAATGGAAATAATTATAAAATGTTCCGGTGCCAATATCTGCAGTTGTTGCAATTTCTGATATGGTTGTTTCTTCAAACCCTTTTTCAATAAACAGCTTCATTGTCACCTCAACCAGAGTGTTGAGGACCTGAAGTTTTTTTCTGTCTCTGCGACTGATTTCTTTTTCCATAAAATCACCTTCTCAAATAGGAGTCGGGATGTTCCCGTTAATTCTTGATTCTAAATGCTATCCGTCCAAGTTAATGAATTAAACCGGTTGTAACAATAATAAGTGTCAAGTGACCAGGTAAGGATTTTTAACAACCATGATTTGTTGTCTATACTATCCTAGCTATTTTTAATAGCAAAGTCAAGAATGAATGTCGTACTCAGATGAGGGCGTATTAATAGGTGGTATATTTTATTCGAGTGATTTTCAGTGATGAGTGTGCTGTTGACAATAACTTGAAAAATATATAGTTGACAACTCAACAGAATAAATCTATAATATAGTTGACAAGTCAATTAAAAGGGAGCGATAACAGTGGAAATTGAAAACATGCATTTCATTATGCTCAACAATAAAATATTCAGAAATAATCAGATTCATCTGGATAAGATGTTAAAAAAATTTGATTTGAGCAGTGGGTCGATGCCGTATCTCTTTATTTTGGAACGAAGCGAGGGCGTCAGCCTCCATGCAATAAGCAAAAAAATCGGCAATGACAAGGCGATGACCACCCGTACCATCAAACGGCTGATTGAACTGGGTTATGTCTATAAATTAGAAAAAGATGGAGATTGTCGGGCCTATCAATTATATTTGACAGAAAAAGCGAAAGCGATACTGCCTCAAATTCATGGTGGAATTCAGGAGATTGTCGATTTAATCACGGTGGATTTATCCCCGGAAGAGAAGGCTGTTACGTTATCGTCCATGAAAAAAATATTTGCGCGAACCAAGCAGCTGAGAATTGAGGAGGAGATTAATGGAAAAAACATATGAAAAAAACAAATGGCCGATACTGCTTATTGTAGTTATGTCCACATTTATGGCAACTCTGGACAGTAGTATTGTCAATGTGGCACTACCGCAGATGGCCCGGGCATTGGATGTTGATACATCCCAGATCCAACTGGTAGTGACCAGTTATTTAATTGTCATTGTGGGGATTATCCTGATTTTTGGAAAACTGGGGGATATGCTGGGCAAGACAAAAATATTCACCCTTGGGATTGCGCTATTTACGTTGGGGTCGCTACTATGCGGGATCACTAATGCGTTTCCGGTCCTCATCGGCGCGCGGATTGTTCAGGCAGTTGGTGCCGCCGCGACCATGGCTAATAACCAGGGGATTATTGCTCAGGTTTTTCCGGCCACCGAACGGGGAAAAGCACTGGGATTT
>JAKLQL010000479.1 GCA_022013395.1 Acetobacterium sp. | reverse complement strand
GGTGGGAAACAGGGCTCAACCGACCCGCCGGGCAGAATTTGCCAATAGCTGCAGCCCATCGACTGGAGACGGTCGACAAAAGCGCGCGCCTCCGTACCTAAGGTGCCGATGCCGTAGTCCCCCGGTAAGGAGGATACAGGCATCAATACCCCGCTGGAACGAGAATTTAAAGACATATCAGCCCTCATTTTCTTCAACCAGATCGAGGATTGACTGGAGCTCTTCCGGCGAAAAAGAATATTTTTCTTTGCAGAAATCACAGTTGACTTCAATATCTTCCTGATCCGCGATCATCTCGATGAGATCTTTTTTGCCGATGGAAACCAGCGCTTTGGTGATCCTCTGCCTCGAACAGTCACAGAAAAAGCGGATGATTTCAGTGCTGGAAATTTTTAAATTCAGGTTTTTAAACAGATCTTCCATGATCGCTTCCAGGGTTTGCCCTTCATCCAGCAGTTTGGTTAACGATGGGGTGTTGGATAGGGCTTCTTCCAGGGCATCAATGACCTCATCATCGGTGTCGGGCATTAATTGAATAATGAAGCCGCCGGCCTGGCGGACGGTGCCGTCATCATTGAGTAACACCCCCAGCGAAACCGAGGTGGGAATCTGTTCGGATTGGGCATAATAATAGGTCAGATCTTCGGCCAGTTCGCCGCTGATCAGGGGGGAGTAGCCCACATAGGGTTCTTTCAGGCCAATATCCTTCATGATATTCAAGGCGCCGCCGCCAATCGCTTCGGAAACCGGCAGGGGGGGAGCCATGGTGTCGCCCAGATCATGGACATAGGGATAACCTTTGACATTGCCTTTGGCATCGGCGGTGACTAATAAACCGCTCATCGGGCCGTCGCCGGCAATTTTTAGGGTGATCACTTCATCGGCGTTTTTCATCATCGAACCCATCAGCGAACCCGCTGTCAGCAGTCGACCCAGCGCCTGGGTGACCACGGGACTGGTTTGATGAAGATTCCGGGCCGTTTCCACGATGCCCCGGGTGGTGGCTACAAAGACACGAATCTGGCCATTGCCTGCGGTGGCTTTTACTACATAGTCCGGCATGTTTTACCTCTCAAGTTATATTTAGTTTGATTGTATATTAGTTTGATTTTATTTATGATAGGTTTCGCCACGGATTATTTTAAAGCCACGATAGATTTGCTCTAACAGCATGACTCGAAATAATTGGTGGGGAAAGGTCATTTCCGAAAAGGATAGCTTCCAGTCTGACCGGCTGGTAATTTCTGGGGATAGGCCAATTGACCCGCCAATGACAAAGGTGATCTGGCTTTTGCCCTGGATGCCATAGGTTTCAATTTTTTTGGAAAAGGCCGGCGAATTCATTTGTTTGCCGTGGATTTCCAGGGTCGTCACAATCTCATCGTCTTTTAAATAAGAAAGGATGCGGCGTCCTTCCAGTTCGACGGCCTTTTTACGCTGAGCCTCACTGGCGGTTTCGGGGATTTTTTCATCCTTAACTTCAATGATTTCCAGCCGGCAATAGGCACTCAGACGCTTGACGTATTCCTGGATCGCCAGGGTTAAATACTTTTCCTTTATTTTCCCAACCGCAATAATTCGGATATTCATTCAGGCTAGAAACTGTAAACAACAAGAAGACTTAGAGCAATAACAGCGACAAGTACCAATGCGCCAATTCGATAGATCGGACTTTTTTTGTGCATGGTGGTTCCTCCTTTATATAGAAAAAATTTAATTTAAGATTGTTTTTTTGTCTATTATAGTTTACAATAGATAAGTCGGAAATGCAACACATTACGGGGTGTGGCTCAGCTTGGTAGAGCGCATGGTTCGGGACCATGAGGCCGGAGGTTCAAATCCTCTCACTCCGACCATTAATAAATAGTTAAGACAGCTAGCGATGGCTGTCTTTTTTTGCGATCAGGTTAAAAACCTACGGACTTGAATTCTTCGGATAACCGTTGATAGGTGGGCATGGCAACCTGATAGTGTTCGCCCATCCGTAGGACTTCATAAACCAGGCCGTCAATTTCTGACTTTTTTCCTTGGCTAAGATCACGCTGCATCGAAGTGGAGGCGGTTGGCGCTAGGGCGTCCAAAATATCCAGATTGAACTGAATCAGATCAACGTCAAAATGAATGTCCATAGCCGCAGCCAGGGTGGTAATTTCCGTTATTAAATTAATGAAGGTATCTCTGATTTCACCGGGTTGCTGAACGGCCCCGGCTTCGGCCTGAAAATACAAACCGCAGGCGGCCATAGATGACACATAGGAAAATTTCTGCAAAGCGTCCTTACGAATATCCGCCGACAGCACCCCCAGAATCTGGCTGTTATTTAAATCCGTTTCAATTTCTTTGAGAATCGGTTTGAACTCAGTAGGATCACGGACACTGAAAAAAATTCTAAAAATATCGCCGTGCATCTTAATCTTTCCCGGATTTGGCCAGATGAGCCCCAATGCATCCGCCGGTCCCACTGGCGCCAATAACCAAATATTTCATCATTTCTCCTCTTAATTTATTAATACAGACACTTACGAAACTAATTGCAAGGCTTACTATAATATCCAATTACCTGATTGAGTTTTAAAAATTTGTGAATTTATCTTGATTCTATGTCATTTAAAATAATTTTGCAAGGGTGCATTTTTAAAAACTTTTTTTAGCCATCCACTTGAAAAAATTAACGTGTCGGATAGTGCAACTAAAGCGGGCTATTACCTAATGTGTTAGTGTTTTTATTTTTATAATCTTTCGTTGTGTGCAATAAAATGATACAATAATGCCAGCAAGACGAGCCGACCAAACAATTAAAGGGACGTTTTTTGTATAGTCGCCACTTGTGAGAATACAAAAGAACGAACTGTCTCTTAAGTAGATTCTTCACGCTTGTAGTTCAAATTCAAACGACAGCCTCACCTTGGTCACTTTTGCAACGGCCAAATGATTTTTTAAAAAGAAAGAAGGAAAACCGTGATGATTAAATTTACGCACACCAACATCGT
>JAKLQL010000478.1 GCA_022013395.1 Acetobacterium sp. | reverse complement strand
TTTAATTAATACTATGAAAGTTGAGGTTTTAAAAGAAAATTTAAAAAAAAAACTATGGATTGTTGAAAATATTGTTGGAAAAAACCCGGAGAAAATCAGTCAAATGGGCATCAGTCTAAGCTTTGTTCCCGAGGATCGTCTGGGGATGGGTCTGGTTTCTTCAATGGATATTATTGATAATGTATTACTCAAAGATTACCGGAACACCAAAGGAATGGGGATTTCCCGGGTAGTTTCCCGGGATAAGGCAGAAGCTTTGGTTGAACGGCTGAATGTTTCGACCCCAGCTATTGAAAATCATGCTGTCAGTTTGCTTTCGGGTGGCAATATTCAAAAGGTATTGTTGGGACGGGAAATTGAGTTGGAACCCAAACTGATGGTAACAGCCTATGCGACCCGAGGTCTGGATGTAGGATCATCGCAGATCATTTATGAATTGTTAAATGAACAAAAAGTTAAAATGAAGCCGATTATGTATGTCGGTGAGGACCTGGATGTTTTGATGGGACTTTGTGACCGGATTATGGTTTTGTGCGAAGGCCGCGTAACCGGCATCGTAGACCCGCGAAAAACGACCAAAGAAACCATTGGATTGATGATGTCTGGCGTAATGAGTGAAGGAGAAGAAACATGCTCCATATCGTAAAAAAAGATGTTCCCAAAACACGGGAAAAAATAATTGTCCGGGTACTAGCCGTATTGGCGGCGCTGGCATTGGCATCAATCATTGTTGTTTTTGCCGGGGCCAATCCCATTGAATTATATATTGGAATTTTTCAAGGTTGCTTTGGCACCATCCATCGATTTGCTGCTACCATTGTCAAAATGGTTCCCCTGCTGGTATTGTCCCTGGGGGTTATGATTGCTTTTAAAATGCGTTTTTGGAATATTGGTGCGGAAGGTCAGTTTTTGATGGGAGCGGTGGGAACAACCCTTGTGGTTCGGTCATTTCCTAATCTGCCCCTGCCGATTATGCTGCTGACAATGGTACTGGTTTCCTTTGTGTTTGGAGCAGTTTGGCTGATGATTCCGGCTTTTTTCAAAGCCCGGTATGGTACCAATGAAACCTTATTTACGCTGATGTTAAATTACATCGCACTGACACTGGTAACTGCTTTGCAATATGATTTCTGGAAAGATCCGGCAGCCAATGGGATGCCTAAAATTGCCAATCTTCCCAATAATGCTTTGCTTCCCAATGTGAGTGGGTTTAATCTCAGCATTTTGATGGCGGTTATCATTGTGTTGGCGATGTATTATTTTATGAATCGATCAAAAATTGGTTTTGAAATTTCGGTATTAGGTGAAAGTGAAAACACCGCTCGATACATTGGGATTAACGTTACCAAAACCATTATGATTGCAGCCCTGATCAGCGGTGGTTTATGCGGGATAGTTGGAATGATGCAGATAACCGGCGTCAGTGGGGCTCTTTCGACTGAAATTACCGGGGGACTTGGTTTTACCGCGATCATCGTTGCCTGGCTCTCCGGGCTTAAGGTGCCTTTTGTGGTCATGAATTCGTTTGCCTTTGCCGTGCTTTTACAGGGGGCGTCCTATATCCAGACCGCTTTCCAGATTCCCGGGTCGGTGGCGGATATGATCCAGGCCATTATTCTGTTCTTTATTTTGGGAAGTGAATTTGCATTACAATATCGATTTGTTTCGGATAAAACGAAAAGTGAGGTTGCATAATGGAATTTATCTTTTTCTTAGCTGCGGCTGTTAAAGCCGGAACTTGTTTACTTTATGCAACATTGGGAGAAATTATTTCTGAAAAAGTGGGACACCTCAATCTTGGGGTTGAAGGGATGATGCAAATGGGTGCGGTTATTGGCTTTATTGCCGGGTTCACCTTTGGCAATCCCTATGTGGCGGTACTGTGTGCTGCCATTGCCGGTGCCGCAGGCGCTCTGATTTATGGCTTCCTGACCATCAGCTTAAAAGCCAATCAGGTTGTTACCGGACTTACCCTCAGTATTTTTGGGGTTGGTTTTGCAGCTTTTTTCGGGAAGAATTTTGTGGGAAAGAAAGTACCAGAAGCGATCACCACTTTTTTTGCACCGATCAAGCTGCCCTTATTAGGGGATATTCCATATATTGGACAGATCTTTTTTAACCAGAGTGTCTATGTCTATTTTTCATATATCCTGGTGATTGCCATTTATATTTACCTCTATAAAACCAAATGGGGGCTGAACACCCGCATGATCGGGGAGAATCCGGTGGCGGCAGACGCCAGTGGGATTCCGGTGGATAAATATAAATATTTTAATATCGCTCTTTGTGGAGCGCTGTGTGGTTTGGGGGGCGCTTTCTTATCGCTGGTATATATCAGTATCTATCCGGTTAATGTGGTCAGCGGCCGCGGTTGGATAGCCGTGGCACTGGTTATCTTTGCGATGTGGAATCCCGGTAAAGCAATGTTGGGGGCTTACTTCTTTGGGGCGCTGGATATTGCCAGTTTCTGGCTCCAGCAATATACCCTGCCGGTTTCCATCTATTTGTTTACAGCGTTGCCGTACTTGGCAACTGTTTTCGTATTGATCTTTACATCGATGCGAAAAAGCAGTAATAAAAAAGAACCGGCCTGGCTGGGGAAAAATTATTTCAAGGAAGACCGCTAAACGAAATTGATTTCTAAAGACCGTCTTAAAAGGCGGTTCTTTTACAACTAAAACTGTCTCTGTTAGGAAGACAGGTGTCACCATTTCTCAAACCATAGTTGTGAGCAGGAAAGTGCTTTATGGTTTTAAAATGAAAAAACTATGATATAATAGAGGATAAGATTTTAAAGGAGCCGAGAGAATGAAGGAATTAATTTGCAAAACAGAGAATACACACCAGTACCCCATTATCATTGAAAAAGGTATCAAAGGGCGGTTATCCCAAATGAAAGCCCTTTTTTCCCAGTATCATAAGGTTGTTATTATTACCGATAAAAATGTTGCCAAAGAATATTTAAGCGAGGTGGAACGCCAGGTTCGCCTGGCCGGACCGAAAGTTTACAGCATTGTTATTCCCCCAGGCGAGCAAAGCAAGTGTCTGGAACAAACCGCCGAGATTTACAATGAGCTGGTTAAGTGCAACATTACCCGCAGTGATGCGATTCTGACATTGGGCGGTGGAGTTGTTGGTGATTTAGGCGGCTTTTGTGCGGCGACCTACCTTAGAGGAATCGATTTAATTCAGGTGCCTACTTCGCTCCTGGCTCAGGTTGATAGCAGCGTCGGTGGAAAAGTTGGGATTGATCTGGACTACGGAAAGAACCTGGTCGGGGCATTTCACCAACCCAAGGCGGTTATTATTGATCCGCTTTTTCTGGAAACACTGGAAGATCATTACATGATTGATGGCATGGGCGAGGTGATCAAATATGGCTGCATCAGCAGTGCGCCGCTTTTCGTCAAACTGATGGGGTATGCCTATTATGAAGATCTGGTCGAAGACATGGAAGAAATTATTTCCAAGTGCTGTCAGATTAAACGTGATGTAGTCCAAACCGACGAACACGAACAGGGCTTAAGACGGATATTAAACTTTGGTCACACGGTGGGCCATGTGGTGGAAACTTATTTTAAATTTAAAAAATATTCTCATGGCGAAGCCGTTGCGATTGGGATGGCTCAGATCACCAAAAAAACAGTGGAAGAGGGCATCACGCAAAAAGACACCTATGACAATATCATTGAAATACTGGAAAATTATGGATTGCCCACTGAACTTCCCAAGATGCCACTGGATAAGGTACAGGAAATTCTGTTCACGGATAAGAAATTTGAAAATGACTCACTCTATGTCTGCGCGCTGGAAAAAATCGGTAAGGCCCAGATTGTCAAAATACAGAAACAACAGGCCATCGAGCTCTTTAGATAAATGAAATAGATAGAAAATAACGAGGAAGAAAATGAGAACGATAGAGATTACACCGAGGTTATTAACGGGCGGTTTGGAAATACCGCCGTCAAAAAGTGTCAGCCACCGGGCGATTATCTCGGCGGGATTGGCCAAGGGCGAAAGCGTGATTTCAAATGTGCTGATGTCCCAGGATATGATTGCCACCTGCAACGCCATGGTCGCCTTGGGGGCAAGTATTACTTATCAGGAAGAAGCAAATAAGCGCTATACCTTAACAATAAAAGGGGGCAATCCCCTGGAGCTCAAGAGTGAAACAATTGACTGTAATGAATCGGGATCGACGCTCCGTTTTATTATCCCGATTGTGCTGCTACAGCCAAAGCGGGCGGTGATTACCGGAAAAGGTCGTTTGGTTACCCGGCCGATGAAGCCCTTTTATGAAATATTTCAAGAAAAATCAATTCACTATGAACATTTAACTAAAGAACAGGATTTGCCACTGGTGCTGGAGGGCAGTTTAACTCCGGGAACCTATCGGATTGACGGTGGCGTCAGTTCTCAGTTTATTACCGGACTGTTGTTTGCATTACCACTGCTAACCGGGAATTCGGTCATTGAACTGACAACAACGTTGGAGTCCAAACCGTACATTGATATCACCTTAGATGTGTTAAAGGCCTTTGGAATTGAGATTGTCAATGAAAACGACCAGCGCTTTCTGATTAAAGGCAATCAGGCCTATGCACCTTGTCACTATCGGGTGGAGGGTGATTTTTCTCAGGGGGCTTTCTGGCTGGTCGCCGGAACCATTGGTAAAATGATGGACTGTCAGGATTTAAACTATAATTCCCAGCAAGGGGACAAGGTGATTGTGGACATCCTCAAAGAAATGGGTGGCGAGATTGACGTTCAATTGGATAGGTTGGTGGTAAAAAAATCACAAACCCGGGGAACGGTCATCGATGTATCCCAATGTCCGGATCTGGTGCCGATTTTAGGGGTCATTGGCAGCTTGAGCAGCGGGACCACCACCATCATCAATGGTGAACGGCTGCGCTTCAAGGAATCGGATCGGCTGATGGCGACAGCTGATGTGCTGAACAAGCTTGGGGGAAACGTTGAAGAAACCGCCGATGGACTGATAATTAATGGAATTAAGCGGTTTACCGGGGGACATGTGCAAAGCCATAATGACCACCGGATTGCCATGGCCGTGGCCATTGCTTCGATTTGCGCTGATGGCAAGATTGTCTTAGATGGGGCTGAATCGGTCAATAAATCTTATCCTCACTTTTGGGAAGATTTCAAAGAAATGGGAGGTGAGTGGATTGGGCTCGACATGGGGAAATAAATTTAAGGTATCTATTTTTGGGGAATCCCATGGCAATGGCATTGGTGCCGTTATCGATGGGCTGCCATCGGGGATTGAGATTGATCTGGAGCGGGTTCAACACGAACTGAATCGCCGGGCAGCCAGAGGGAATCCACTGGCAACACCCCGAAAAGAAGGCGACCAGATTGAAATCCTCAGTGGGATTTTTAATGGCAAAACAACCGGTGCGCCTTTGGCGGGACTGATTCGCAACGAAAATACCCGATCCGGTGATTATGCCAAAACAAAAGATCTGATGCGGCCGGGTCATGCCGACTACGCTGCCAACGCCAGATATGGCGGGTTTCAGGATTATCGAGGGGGCGGCCACTTTTCGGGTCGACTGACCGCTCCATTGGTTTTTGCTGGGGCCATTGCGAAAGAGATCCTTCGCGAAATACGGCCGGACATCAGTATGGGCAGTCGGATTGTTTCGATTGCCGATGTTAAGGATAAACCCATCAAAAATTGGAAGGTCTATGAGGAGTTAAGTAAGGGTTTTAAAAATCCGGCGTTTCCCCTTTATCATGCCAATCTTGAAGAACCGATGAAACAAGCGATTATTGCCGCCATGGAAGATAAGGACTCGGTGGGCGGAATTGTGGAAGGGTTTATCACCGGGGTACAACCGGGAATTGGCAATCCCTTTTTCGAATCGATTGAGAGTCGATTGTCCTCGTTACTTTTTTCCATTCCGGCAGTCAAAGGGGTCACCTTTGGAGCCGGTTTTGATGCGGTTGAACGTCGCGGCTCAGAAACTAACGATGAACTGAGAATCAAAAATGGGCAGATTGAAACCCTGACAAATAACAATGGGGGAATCAATGGTGGAATTTCTAACGGCATGCCAATTGTTTTTCAGGTGGCGTTTAAACCGACTCCTTCGATTGGGAAAAAACAAGAAACCATTAATCTGGCTGAAATGAAGGATGCAACCTTAAAAATTGAGGGGCGCCATGATCCCTGCATTGTCATCAGGGCATTTCCGGTAGTAGAAGCGGTGACGGCGATTTGCATGGCCGATTTTTTACTTTGACTTTTCACATTACGGAGGTAGCTAATTGAAGTCATTAGATGAAATTAGAAATAAGATAGATGAGATTGATGCACAAATGCGAGTGCTTTTTGAACAGCGAATGGATTGTATAAAAGCGGTGGCTGAATATAAATTCAGTAATCATGGTAATATATTCGATCAAAGCAGGGAAGAAAAAATGCTGGAAAAAAATCTGATTCAATTGAAAAATAAGGAGTATACTAAAGAATATGAGCGCTTTTTACAGGAGATTCTAATCTCCAGTAAGGACTATCAGAAAGATTGGATCCAAAAACAAGAAATACTCGAAAGCGGTAAATAAAATGGATCTTGGAATGTTAGTTATTGTTGCTGTTATTGTCATTCCCGGATATTTTATGGTGAATTATTTAACTAAAGCTTTATATTCTCAAAGCAATATGATGGATGAAAGCGTAGAAGATAATCATCGCAAACAATCATTAGAAAGTGAAATAAATGAAGATGTCGGAGAATCAAAAGAACATCACCAACTAAAAAACCCTCAACTTCACAAAAGAGCAAAAAAGAAAACCGTTAAACTAAATAAAAAGAGCGATAGTCCGGTCATCATTAAATATCGTAAACAGGCAAAAAAACAAGAGAAAGCTATTGAAAATATCAATAAAAGTGACAAATTAGTCCCATAAAACAGCTTTAATAAAGGAGAATGAGTTATTAAAAAAAATAATTCAAAATTCATGAAAAAATAGCTTTAATATTTGGGCGCAATTTTATATAATAGCTACAATTAATTTTTTACAGATGAGAATTATTTATGCATAAAGATGCATTCAAGAAAGTAGAAGGAAATATGAAAAAGTTTAATAAAGTACTAATTGCCAATCGAGGAGAAATTGCTATTCGAATTATTCGAGCTTGTCAGGAGCTGGGGATTCATACCGTGGCAATTTATGCACAAGAAGATAAACTATCTCTGTTTA